>JAYTTA010000356.1:0-5451 GCA_043745345.1 Acetobacteraceae bacterium
GAAGGGGCCCACATCGGCAACTTCGTCGAGCTGAAGGCAACGAAATTTGGCGCCGGCGCCAAAGCCAGTCACCTCACTTATCTTGGCGACGCCACTATCGGCGCGCGCAGCAACATCGGCGCCGGCACCATAACCTGCAACTATGACGGCTTCGGCAAGCACCATACGACCATCGGCGCCGACGTGCTCATCGGCTCCGACACCGCACTGGTGGCGCCGGTCACGGTCGGCGACGGCGCCATCACAGGCGCCGGCAGCGTCATTACCGCCAACGTGGCACCCGACGCGCTGGCCGTTGCACGCGGCCGGCAGGTCGAAAAACCCGGCTATGCGGCTGCATTCCGCGCCACCCGAACCAGGAAGGCCTAGAACATGTGTGGCATCATGGGCGTGATCGGCGACCGCGCGGCGGCACCGCTGCTGCTGGAGGCGCTGCGCCGGCTGGAATATCGCGGTTATGACAGCGCCGGCATCTCGACCTTGGTCAACGGCCACATCGAGCGCCGCCGCGCCGAGGGCAAGCTGATCAACCTGATCCGATCGCTCGACGCGCTGCCGCTGGCCGGCACCACCGGCATCGGCCACACCCGCTGGGCGACGCACGGCGCCCCCACCGAAACCAACGCCCACCCGCACGGCACGGAACTCGTCTCCGTCGTCCATAACGGCATAATCGAGAACCACGCCGAACTCCGTGCCTCGCTGGAGGCTGACGGCCAGGTGTTCTCGACCGAGACCGACACCGAGACCGTGGCGCAACTGGTCGACCTCAACCTCCGGCGCGGAATGACGCCGATCGAGGCCGCCGGCGCCGCCTTCAAACGGCTAGAGGGCGCCTACGCGCTGGCGATCATCTTCGCCGGCCACCCGGAACTGATCATCGGCGCCCAGCACGGCGCGCCGCTGGCGGTGGGGTTCGGCGACGACGAGATGTTCGTGGGCTCCGACGCGCTGGCACTGGCGCCGCTGACCCGGCGCATCGCCTACCTTCAGGACGGCGACTGGACTGTGATCGATCGCACCGGTGCCAAATTCTTCGACCGCGATGGCACGCCGATCGAGCGCGAAGTAAAGCTCACACGGCTGACCGGCGCCTCGATCGGCAAGGGCAATTTCCGGCACTTCATGGAAAAGGAGCTGCATGAGCATCCCGCGGTGATCGGCGACACGCTGCACCGCATGGTCAACCCGGCGACCCGCGCGGTCGTGCTGCCCGACCTCGGCTTCGACTTCACCAACATCTCGCGCATCACCATCAGCGCCTGTGGCTCGGCGTTTTACGCCGGCATGGTCGGCCGGTGGTGGTTCGAGGCGCTTTCGCGCATTCCCACCGACGGCGATGTGGCCAGCGAATTCCGCTACCGCACGCCGCCGATGGGCCGCAATGGCCTCGGCCTGCTGGTCAGCCAGTCTGGGGAGACCGCCGACACGCTGGCTGCGCTCCGTTATATGCGCGAGCAGGGCCAGCATATCCTGTCGGTCCTTAACGTGCCGGAAAGCAGCATGGCCCGCGAATCGCACGCCGTGCTGGAAACCGTCGCCGGTCCCGAAATCGGGGTCGCCAGCACCAAGGCATTCACCGCCCAGTTATCGGTGCTCGCCTGCCTCGCCTTGGCGGCCGGCCGAGCCCGCGGCGCCATCACCGCCGCCCAGGAAGGTGCCCTGACCGACGCGCTGCTGGAGGTGCCGAGCAGGGCGGCCGAGGTGCTTGCGTCCGACGGTATGATCCAACAGCTTGCGGCCCGCGTCGCCGGTGCCCGTGACGTGCTCTATCTCGGCCGCGGCAACTGCTTCCCCATCGCCATGGAGGGCGCGCTAAAACTCAAGGAAATCAGCTATATCCACGCCGAAGGCTACGCCGCCGGCGAGATGAAGCACGGCCCGATCGCACTGATCGACAAGAACGTGCCAGTGATCGCAATCGCCCCGTCCGGCCCGCTGTTCGAGAAGACCGCCTCCAACCTGCAGGAAGCGGCCGCCCGCGGCGGCCAGATCATGCTGCTGTCGGACGCCGCCGGGGCCGCCAAGCTGCGCAGCATCGCCACCGAGACAATTATTCTGCCGGATGTAGATCCGTTCGTTGCACCGATCCTGTACTCGATCCCGGTGCAGCTGCTCGCCTACCACGTGGCGGTGCTGAAAGGCACCGATGTCGATCAGCCTCGTAATTTGGCCAAGTCGGTGACGGTGGAGTAGAAAAGGTGAGGCCAGGGCTCTGCCCTGGACTCGCTAAGGAACTAATTCGCTTAGAACCCGTCTACTTTTCTGCTTCCACTTCGGCGAATACCTCCACGGCGGTCAGCATCGCTTCCCGCACCAGCGGCGCGCCGACATAGGCGACGAGGTGAAGGATGGCCTCGGACAGTTCGTCCTCGGTCCAGCCCTGGTTGAGCGCGAACCGGATGTGGATCTTCAGCTCGTCGGTGCGGCCGGTGGCGGTGTCGGACACCACCGTGATCAGGGTGCGGGTCTTCAGGTCGATGCCGCCTCGGCTCCAGATCGACCCGAAGATGGTCTCGCGGGTGACCTCGCCGAATTTCTGCATATGGGGGTTGTTGTAGGCGGTCTTGTCCATCTTCTCGGCGAACTTGGCACCCATCAGGTTCCGGCGCATAGCGTCGCCCCGGCGGTAGGTTTCGCTGCGGTCCATCCTGCTTCTCCCCGTTCTCGTTGCTTTCGCCTCAGCCGACTACAGTTCAAGCGGCCTGGCTAGTGGCGGTATCGACGTCCAATCCTATATACTCTAACCGAGCATTCCAGGCTGGAGCCTTGCCATGAAACTCACTCGCCGTGCCACGCTGGGTGGCAGTGCTATTGCGCTCGCCGCATCCGGTTTCGCCCGACGTGCGGGCGCCCAAAGCGCGCCAATCAAGATTGGCGAGATCAACAGCTACAGCGCCATACCTGCCTTCACCCTGCCATACCGCAACGGCTGGCAGCTCGCGGTCGAGCAGGTTAACCAGGCCGGCGGCGTGCTCGGCCGCCCGATCGAGATCCTCTCGCGCGACGACGGCGGCAAACCGCAGGATGCCATCCGGCTGGCCAGCGAGCTATTGGATGAGCAGAAGGTCGACCTTCTCGCCGGCGGCTTTCTGTCCAACGTCGGGCTGGCATTAGCCGACCAGGCGCTGGCCCGCAAACGCCTGTTCATCGCCAGCGAGCCGCTGACCGACGCGCTGGTCTGGTCGGCCGGCAACCGCTATGTCTTTCGCCTTCGCCCCTCGACCTACATGCAGGCGGCTATGCTGGTGGAGGAAGCGGCGAAGCTTCCCGCCAAGCGCTGGGCGACGGTCGCGCCGAACTACGAGTACGGGCAATCGGCAGTGAAATGGTTCCGTGAGCTACTTTCCGCGAAGCGCCCCGATGTGATCTTCATCGGCGAGCAATGGCCGGCGCAGGGCAAGATCGACGCCGGCGCCACCACCCAGGCGCTGGCGCAGATGAAGCCGGACGCCATCCTCAACATTACCTTCGGCGCCGACCTGACCAACTTCGTCCGCCAGGGCAACACAATTGGCCTGTTCGACAATCGCGCTGTGGTGTCGATGCTGACCGGCGAGCCGGAATACCTGCTTCCCCTAGGCGACGAGACCCCGGTCGGCTGGATCGTCACCGGCTATCCGGGGCGCGCCGTCGGCACGCCGGCCAACCAGGCGTTCATCGCCGCCTTCCGGGCAAGGTTCAACGCCGATCCAATGATGGGTTCGGTGGTCGGCTACGCGATGGTGAATTCGATCGTGGCCAGCATAGCCAAGGCTGGCGGGACCGACACGGAGGCGATGGTTGCCGGCTTTCGCGGCGCCTCGTTCGCCACTCCGTTCGGCCAGGCAAGCTTTCGCGCACAGGACCATCAATCGACGTTCGGCACCTACATCGGTCGCACCGCCACCACCGGCATGGTTGACTGGCGCTATCAGGACGGTGCCGATTTCCTCCCCGACGACGCCACAGTCCGAAGGCTACGACCCGCGGCAGACTAAAATGGATGCGGGTCCGGGGGCGCTGCCCCCAGTGGGGACCAGGGCCAGTCCCGGCTTACTTCCCTAATGGACTTCGTCGCAGTTCAGCTCCTGACCGGCCTAGCCTCCGGCGCCTCCCTGTTCCTGGTGGCAGCCGGCCTGACCCTGATCTTCGGCGTAACCCGCGTGGTCAATTTCGCCCATGGCAGCTTCTGCATGTTGGGCGCCTATATCGGCTGGAGCGTGCTGACCCGGCTGCCGCGCGATCCGGCTTTTTTTGCGCTGGGGGTGCTGGCGACGGCGCTGGCAACCGCCGTGATCGGCGTCGCGATCGAATTTTCGCTGCTCCGCCGCCTGTATCGTGCGCCGGAGCTGTTCCAGCTGCTGGCGACTTTCGCCGTGCTGTTGATCATCCAGGACGCGACCCAGGCGATCTGGGGGCCCGGCGACCTGGCCTTGCCACGCCCGCCATGGCTGCGCGCGGCAGTGCCGGTCGGCGAGGCGAGGTTCGCTGTGTTCGACATCGTGCGCATCGTGCTGGCGCCGGTGGTGCTGGGATTGCTGTGGCTGCTGATGCGCCGCACCCGGTTCGGCATGCTGGTGCGCGCGGCGACCGAGAACCGGGCGATGGTGGCGGCATTGGGTATCAACCAAGCCAGGCTGTTCACCGCGGTGTTCGCGCTGGGCACCGGATTGGCCGGGTTTGGCGGCGTGCTGTCGCTGCCCTCGGCCTCGGCCAACCTGCAGATCGACTTGTCCGTCGTGGTGGAGGCGTTCGTGGTGGTGGTGGTTGGCGGCATGGGCAGCCTGCCGGGCGCCTATCTCGCCAGCCTGCTGATCGGCGTGTTGCAGGCGCTGGGCGTGATGTTCATGCCGGCCAGTACACTGGTTCTGGTGTTTGCGGTGATGGCGGTGGTGCTCGCGGTCCGGCCGCAGGGACTACTCGGCCGCGCTTTCGCCTTTGAGCAGCTGGCACGTTCGTTCCTGCCTGTACGCCCGGCCTCGCGCACGGCCCGACTGGCGGCGATAGCGGCACTTTTGCTGGCGATCGCCGCGCCGTTCTACGCCGGCCCGTTTGAGCTCGCCGTGCTCACCGAGGCGATGGTCGCAATTCTGTTCTCGGCCAGCCTGCATTTCGCCATGGGACCGGGCGGTATGCCGAGCTTCGGCCACGCCGCCTGGTTCGGCATCGGCGCCTACGCGGCCGGGCTTCTGTCGCGATACGGCGGCGGCATGGTCATGGGTCTGGCGCTGGCACCCATCATTGCAGGGTTGATCGCCGGCGCGTTCGGGGGCGTCGTGGTGCGGCTTTCGGGCGTCTACATGGCGATGCTGACCCTGGCTTTCGCGCAGATCATCTGGGCGGGTGCGTCGCAGCTCGTCGGCATCACCGGCGGCGACAACGGCATCCTTGGATTGCGCCCGGCCGCGTTCGTTTTTGATCCGGCGCGGTTCTATTGGCTGGCGCTGGCGCTTGGCATCGGCGCCACCG
>JAYTTA010000357.1:0-5428 GCA_043745345.1 Acetobacteraceae bacterium
CCGGCGCATCGCCGAGACTCTGGTCTCGGCCGAGACCGCCGTGGTCGAGGAAACCGAGGCGATCGCCTGCGTGATACAGGCCCAGGACAGCACCGATGCCAGCGCCGATGAGAGCGCCGGCACCGCACGCCGCGCCGACGAAATCCGAGAAATCGGCCGGCGGCTGGTGCGCAACCTGACCCTCGCGCCGTTCCGCAGCTTCTCCGGACTGCCGGAGGGCGCCATCCTGGTCGCCGAGGGCCTCCGCCCGGCTGACGCGGCGCTGCTCGATCCATCGCGGCTGGCCGCGGTCGCCACCGAGGAGGGCGGCGCCGACGGCCATACCGCGATCATGCTGCGCGCGCTTGGCCTGCCGGCGGTGCTTGGCGTGGACGGCTTGGCGGCCGCGATCCGGCCTGGTGATGTCGCTGTGGTCGATGGCGTCGCCGGCACCGTCGTGCTTAATCCAAGTCCAGCCACCCTAGTCGCGGCACGGCGGGCAGTGACGGCGTTCGCGCGCGAGCGCCAGCGCTACAGCCGGTTGCGCCGGCTGCCGGCGGTGACCTTGGACGGCGAGGCGGTCGAGTTGCAGGCCAACCTCGAGATCCCGATCGAGCTGCCGCTGATCGCCCAATCCGGCGCCGTCGGCATAGGCTTGCTGCGCACCGAGTTCATGTTCATGAACCGCGAGACCATACCCGACGAGAACGCGCAATTCGACATCTATCGCAGCGTGGTCGAGGCGATGGGCGGCGATCCCGTCACCATCCGGGTGCTCGACTGGGGCGGCGAGAAAGATATCGAGGCGCTGACCAACGCCGGCATCGTGCCCGATATCACCGACGCCAACCCGGCGCTCAGCGTCCGCGGTATCCGTCTGCTGCTGCGTAAGCCGGAGCTGTTCGAAACCCAGCTTGCCGCCATCCTACGCACCGCGGCGTTTGGCCCGGTCCGCGTCATGCTGCCGATGGTCACCACCGTCGGCGAGGTCCGCACCGCGCGCGACATCTATGAGCGCGTCGCCCGTCGCCTGCGCCGCCGCGGCGAGCGGCTGGCAGACAAGCTGCCGCCGCTCGGCATCATGATCGAAACCCCAGGCGCGGCACTCGCCGCCGACGCACTGGCACTGGAGGCGGACTTCTTCGCCATCGGCACGAACGATCTCACCGCCTACACTCTGGCGGTCGATCGCGGCGACAGTCATGTCGCGGATTTGTATGACCCGCTGCATCCGGCGGTGCTGCGGCTGGTTCAGTTCGCGACCGAGGCGGCTTTGCGGATGCGCATGCCGGTGTCGGTCTGCGGCGAGATTGCCGGCAACCCGCGGCTGACGCCGCTGCTGCTGGGGCTGGGGCTGCGCAGCTTTTCGGTCAACGCCTCAGCCGTGCCGCGGGTCAAGCAGGTTATCCGGCGCGTGGATATCGACGCTTGCGCACGGTTTGCTCGGCGCATCATGGAGCAGTCGGATCCGGTGATGATCCGAGGTTTGATTGCGGATTTCAGAGTAGAATAACCACGGGGTTCTGCCCCAAACCCCGCCCCCACTTTCAAGCATTGGGTAGCGCCGGGGAGCGCCCAACTTTTTTGCCTACGGCGTCAGCTCCTCCAGATCCACGCTCAACTCCCGCAGGGCGGCGGTGTGCGGGTGACTTATCCGGCCGGCCCTCAGATCGCCGGCGGAGACCATCTCTACCAGTTTCCCGTCCTGCATCACGCCGATCATCGGGCATAGATGGGCGACCACGGCCAGGTTGTGGCTGACCATGACATAGGTCAGGTTTCGCGCGGCCTGCAGGTCGGTGAGCAGGTTCAGCACCTCGGCCTGCACGGAGACATCAAGGGCGCTGGTGGGTTCATCCAGCAGAAGGACATCCGGCTCGGCCATCAGCGCACGGGCGATCGCGACGCGCTGGCGCTGGCCGCCGGACAGCTGGTGCGGGTAGCGAAACCGCACCGAGGCCGGCAGCGCGACCTCGGCCAGGCCGCGCAGGATACGGCGTTCGACATCGGGAATATCATGCACGAGCAACGGCTCGCTGAGCGCGCGGTCCACCGTCTGGCGCGGGTGAAGCGAGCCGTACGGATCCTGGAACACCATCTGCACCCGGCGGAAGAATTTCTTGTCCCGCCTGGGCGACAGTTCGTCGCCGTCCAGCGCCATCTTTCCGGTCCAATCCGGGTTGAGACCTGAGAACGCGCGCAGAACCGTGGATTTGCCGGAACCGCTCTCGCCGACGACGCCGAAGCTGCCGCCGCGCGCGACAGCGAACGAAACATCGCGCACGACCACATTCCGGCCGTAGCGAACCTGTAGCCCAGAAATCCGGATCAAGCCTGCGTCCAGCCCGGATCGCGCACCATTACCGGCAGGCGCCGCTGCAACCGGGCCAGGCTCGGCATGCAGTCGAGCAGGCCGCGGGTGTAGCCGTGCCGCGCATGGCGAAGCTCGGTGGCGGGCAGCGCCTCGACCACACGGCCGGCATACATCACGGCGATCCGGTCGCAGAAATGCGACACCAGCGGCAGATCATGGCTGATCAGGATCAGTCCCATGCCGCGGCGGCTGACCAGATCCTCGATGAGCCGCAGTATTTCGGCCTGGACGGTGGCATCGAGCGCACTGGTCGGCTCATCGGCGATCAGCAGCTCGGGATCGGGCGCCAGCATCATCGCGATCATCACCCGCTGCCCCATGCCGCCGGACAATTCGTGCGGGTAGGCGCCGGCAACACGTGCCGGATCGCGGATCTTGACCTGCGCCAGCAGATCCACCGCCGCCGCCATCGCCGCCCGGCGCGAGCCGCCACGATGCACCCTCCACGCCTCTGCGATCTGCACCCCTGCCGTCATCACCGGGTTGAGGGCGTATTTGGGATCCTGCAGGATCAGCCCCGCCCGCTTGCCGCGAATGCGCCGCATCGCCCGGGCATCGGCCTTCAACACGTCGATGCCGTCGAAAGCTAGGATGTCGGCCGAAAGGACCGCTTGCCCCGGCAACAGTTTCAGGATCGAGCGTGCTGTGAGCGACTTGCCGGAACCGCTTTCGCCGACGATACCAAGCTTTTCCTGGCCAAGCTTCAGCGATACGCCGCGCACTGCGTCGATGATGCCCGACGGTGTGGGAAAGCCGATGGTCAGGTTTTGGATTTCAACCAGCATTTTGTATTGCGGGGCTCCGCCCTCGACCCGCCCCCCGTTTAAGCACTTGGGTGTAGCGCCCCCTGGACACGCCTTACGGCCATGCGGGCGGATGGGTGCCAACGGGAACCGAAGGCCTATCCCAGCGCGCCTGGGTTTTGGAAAAAACAGCGGCGTGACGGGTGGCGTGCAGCGTGCCATCGCCAAAAGGGCTGATTTCCAATGCGGCATCGCCGACGGCGGGATCGGGACAGGTCAGACCGTCCGCCACGCGGCCGAGGCTGCGCAGCCAATGGGCGGTGCGCACCAGCGAGACCTGAACCTGCCAGCTGCCGCCCTCGATCGTTCGCCGGCGCAAGGCGGCCAGCACGCCGAACGCAAGCAGGTAGCCGGAGGCGTGGTCGAGCGCCTGCGCCGGCAACGCCTTCGGCATGGTCTCGCCGCCCGCCGCGGCTTCCTCGGCGTTGAGGCCGGTCACAGTCTGTACCAGGCTGTCGAACCCGCGCTTCTGCGACCACGGCCCGGCGGCCCCATAGGCAGAAAGCGAGGCGTAGACGATCCCGGGTCGGATGGTGGCGGCCTGTTCCGGTGAAAAGCCTTTTTCCGCCAGCCCGCCCGGACGGTAGCCCTGCACGAAGACGTCGGCCTCGGCCAACAGGTTTCGAAGCGTCTTGCGGTCTTCGAGTTGCGTCAGGTCAAGCTGCGCGGACAGCTTGCCGCGACCGGTATCGACGACGAGGTCATCGAGGTTGGGCAACTTCGGAGACGTGATCAGCAGCACGTCGGCGCCGTAGGCCGCGAACGTGCGACCGCATACCGGGCCGGCGATGACACGGGTGAGGTCGAGCACCCGCAGGCCCGACAGTGGCCGGTCGCCCAATGCCAATGGCTCGGGCGGCGCGTCGCCGATGCGGGTGATGGACACGACCGGCAGCGTCTCGACGTGTCGTGCGTGGGGATGGGACTGCCACTCGGCCAGGCTGCGATAGGCCGCGACCACCATGCCGGCTTGCGTCGCGGAGGTCTCGAACGCTTCCGCCTGCCACCCCAGCAGAGCAGCAGCCACCGCATCCCGGTCAGGCGCGCAGCCGAGCAGCCGCACCACGCCGTCGCGGTGATGGGCGAAATTAGTGTGCAGCCGGACCCAGCCGTCCCGGGTCGGATAGAGGCCCGAAAGCTTGTCCCACAGCTCGCCAGGCCGTTTTCCGTCGATGCGATGCAGCCGCTCCGACCTGAATTCGGTGGCGGCGTTTCGCATATCGACGGAAACGGTCTGGGCTGGGCCGCCGGCTTCCTGGTGCAGCGTCGCCGCGGCCAGCGCCGCCGCGGCGATCGACACCTGGGCGGCGGTGCCGACCGCGAACGAGGAAGGCAGCACCGGCTCCGCGCCGGTCAGCACGATGTGGCCCAAGGCTTCCGCCGGCATATCGGCGCCCACCCATAAGTCGGCGAGCGCCTGTCTGGGCAAAGCCAGGCTCATCCCGCTGGGACGCCGGCGTGCTGCGGGTCGATCCAGCCGATGTTGCCGTCGCTGCGGCGGTAGATGACGTTGAGCTCGCGCGTCGCGCTGTTGCGGAACATCATCACCGTGACGTCGGCCAGGTCCATGCGCATCACCGCCTCGCCGACCGACAGCCGGCTGATCTCGGCCGGCGCCTCGGCGATGACGGTGGCGTAGGTCTCGTTCAACACCTCGCCGACCGCCGGGTTGGCACGCTCGCCCTCCGCGTCCTGGCGCAGTACGTATTGCCGCGCGGCTTCCGGGCGTTCCCGGTTGGCCAGGTCGCGGGCATGCTCGTTGACCCGACGTCGGTAGCGGCGCAGCCGCTTGGCGATGTGCTCGGCGGCATCGTCGAACGCCGCGTTGGCGTCGCCGGCCTCACCCTCGCCGCGAAGCGTCAGGCCTCGCCCGGCATGCACGTTAATGTCGCAGGTGAAAAAGCTGCGCGCCCGGCTGAAAGTCACGTGCGCCTCCAGGGCGCTGTCGAAATATTTTCCGGCGATCAGATCCAGGTGGCTCGATACGCGCACCCGCAGGGCGTCAGAAAGGTCGACCTGCTTGCCGGAAACGGTGATTTGCATCCTGTCTCTCCCCGAAAGCCTGGTTTAATCAAACACGCGGGTCGTGCCGGCTGCCTTGGCGGCGCCAAGAGCGCGGACGATCATGCCGGCAACAATTTCTCCCGCTTGCGCTGCACGGAACTTGGGATGTGCAGTGCATCGCGATACTTGGCCACGGTCCGGCGGGCGATGTCCACGCCTTCCGTGCGCAGCGCCCGCACGATAGCGTCGTCGGACAGGATCGCCGCGG
>JAYTTA010000358.1:0-5428 GCA_043745345.1 Acetobacteraceae bacterium
AAAGCAAGCTTCTGGTGCGTGAATATTCAGAGACAAGTCCGGGTCAGGCGGCTGCGTTCCTAGCTTTGTCAATTAGTTTTGCCGGGTTCTTACATTTTCCGACGAGGATTGCCGTGGAGGAACCGCAGCATCTCGGCGGTGGCGTCCGGCCCCGCCGGATCGGTGAACGAACCGGCCGGACTGCCGCCCGACCAGGCATGGCCGGCGCCGTGAATCGTCCATTGCTCGCCGACGACGCGGCCGGCGGCGTCAGTGTGGAAGATACGGCTGTAGCCATGGCCGGTGCCTCCGGGTTGCCGGGGCGGCTCGGTTGTGGTCGCGGCGCCTAGTGCTGCCGCCACCGCATCGCCATTGGCCGGGTGCACCGTGGTGTCGCGGTCGCCATGAAAGATGATGGTCGGCACCGCCGTGCCAGCCCGGACGTTAATGCCATCCTTTCCCCCCCGCATGGCGGCGAAAGCCGAGGCCATGTCGCTGGCCGCACCGCAGGCCAGGCCCGAATGAACTCCAATCGCGGCGAAGATGTCCGGGTAGGTGGCGCCCAATACGGCAGCGGCCGCACCGCCGGCCGACAGCCCGGCCACGAACACCCGCGCCGGATCGACGGCGTGGTCGTGCATGATCTGGCACGTCATCCCGGCAATCACCGCCGGCTCGCCGCGGCCGCGCTGCTGGTCACCGGCGTTGAACCAGTTCCAGCACCGGTTGGGGTTGGCCGCCTGGGTCTGCTCGGGGTAAAGCACCAGGAACGTCTCGCGCTCGGCGAACTCGTTCATCCGGGTGCCGGCGGCGAAATCATCGGGCGACTGTGTGCAGCCATGCAGCATCACCACCAGGGCGACCGGCTGACCCTGGTAGCCGGATGGCGTGAACAGCTTGTAAGGCCTTGATCCAGCCTCACATCGGTAGGAACCGGCGAGGAAGCGCGCGCCTTGCGGGACGGCCTCTGCGGGTGACGGCCGTGGGCGGGCGCTCGCAGGCGGGGCCGGCCGCGGCAAACCGTCGGCAGCGCCGACGAGAAGACGCTGCAGCATTCCGGTTGCCTGGGCCAGCGTCTCATTGCCGGGTCCGGTGACGGGCGTGTGTTGGTCGATCGCCGCACGAAGCGTGCGGAGCCAATCCGTGTTCATGATCAGGCCCTCAGGGTGTGGGTTCAGCGTGTGCGGTCGGCAAGGGCGGCCTTGACCTCAGGGCTTGCATGCAGCGCGCCCAGCACCGTCACGCTTTCGATCGTGGCGCGGGCAAGTTCGGGCGAGACGTCGCGCGCGATGCTGGCGAGGCCCAGCACATGAATCCGCAACGTCTCCCCGGTGGTTCTCAGCTGTTCCAGGTCAAGCCGGCTGTAGTGGCGCAGTCCAAGATCCAGCGTCTGCCGGATGATCGAGTGCCGCAGCACCTCGGTGTGCCGGTCGAGTTGATTGCGTATCGCGGTGCGGATGAAATCGGTGCGATTCGAGTAGAAGCCGTCGTGCACCATCAGGTCGACGTGGCCGAGATCGACAAATCCGAGGTTGATCGTGATTTTCTCGCTGTCAGCGGGCCGTAATTTGAGTTCGTTGCTATTGTTTGGCATCGACCATCCAACCGCCATCCGGTTGGATGGTATACGAATGTATTCTAGGTTTCGCAAGTCCTGCCTGCCCGGAACGCGAACAGGCAGGACAAAGCGAGATCACTTCCTGTTTTGTGGGTAAGCTCCACTGGTGTCGGTACCAAGCGCGCGATCATAGGCACGCTCAACCGCGGTGCCCTTCGGATTGCCGGGCATGCCATCCGCCTGACGCGGATAGGCACCACTGTTATCGGTGCCCGCGGCACGATCCAACGCCCGCTCTGCCGCGGTACCTTTGGGATTGCCGGGCATACCGTCCGCCTGTTTCGGATATTGGCCACTGGTATCGGTACCCGCGGCCCGGTCATAGGCGGCGCAGCCCGAGAGGCCCACCAACAGGGTGGACGCGGCGATACAGATTGAAACGGATCGGAAAACCATGGGTAATCACCTTTGACGTTGAACAGGTCCCAACTCGGGCCTGCAATGAATGCGGCTTGCCAAGGATGGTTGCCATCGACGGCCGGATGGTTCGGAACCGTTCAATCGGCCGCACGTTCAATCTGAATAATCCGGCACCAAAGCCGGGATCAGAACACGGAGCGCGCAATGAACGGAATAATCTATCTGGTTGGCCTGGTTGTGGTTGTTATCGCCGTACTCTCGTTCTTCGGTCTGCGCTGACGGCTGGTCGCCGGAACACTCACGCGTTGTGAAAGCAGGACACCAAGCCGGTGGGCGGGAGCTTCTACCGTTACCTGAGTGAGGGCGGCAAAAAGCAGCATCACTGCCAAACCCGCCAAGGGCGGCATCCAGTGCCCCGATACAATCAGGATCATGATCGGCAGATGAACGAGATAAAGGCTGTAGGAAATTTGCCCCAGCCATAATGGTATTGGCGACACCAGTGCACGAACAGCGCGGCTCGGTACCAGGCAGAGCGCAATCAATAGGCAGGCACCAAGGCCGAGCGAGAAATCCTGCCAGACCAGCGCAACCGGGGTCGCCAGCAGCACGATCGCCCAGGCCAACAACATACAAGTAGTTAACCAACCCGCTTGTCCTAGCCGTGCCGCGAGCGAATGGCGATGGAACGACAGCGCGGCACCGGCCGCGAACAGCCACAAGAAATGCGCGGTTGCCGGCCAACTGCCGGAAACCGACTGCGTCATGCCGAACGAGGCGGCCACGGAAATGACGCCGCAGGCCAGCATGGTTGCCGATGTTCCCACCCAGCGGATCGACAGAAAGAGGACCGGCATCAGGAATGACATCCGCATCTCATGGATCAAGGTCCACATTACCGGATTGAGCACTATGTCAGCATAGTCGCCGACCATCAGCAGATGCCCCAACAGGGAGTAGTGGCCAAGGCTGCCGACAAGGTTACCGACCCACGGGTTGCCCGACGGATTGAGATGGATTGCCGTTACCGAATATACCGCCGCGACCACCAACAGTATCGCGGCAAACGGCAGGTAGACTCGGCAAAACCTTCTTATCAGGAACGGCCAGAACGCTGGCTGGCTGTCCCGCGTTACTGGCAGGGTCAGAACAAAGCCGCTCAACACGAAGAACACCACAACCGCGGCTTCGCCATCGACCAGGATACGCAACGGCGTGAAATTCAGCCATGGCCAAGGCGTCAGCCAGAACCCGGCCTCGGACCGGCCTGTCACAAAGGCCAGAAGCTGGCGGGTGTTCTCGGGCACGGTCTGCAGGTAATGGCTGAAAACGACGACCAGCGCCGCGATGCCGCGCAATGCGTCAAGCTGTCGAAGACGTGGTACCGCCACGGCGTGATGTGGACCCGCACCCGTGCTTTGCGCCGGTTCCAGTGTCACATCCATACTAGAAATGCCTGTCTCCAACGGCCATGTTCCAGTTCGCCAGAGAAATTTCCGCGCGCTGCCATGCCTCTATCATGAACCGGCTGCTTCCGTAGCAGGCAAATTGGCGGGCGGGTGAACCATACGGGAAAGCCGTTCGCCCAACCGAAGGAAGATCGAACCGTGAACCTAGAAACATTCCGCGACAGCCTTTCCGGCGCGGTGCCGCCGGATGAGCTGGAGATTCCGTTGCAGGCGTTGTGGTGGGCCGGCAAGGGCAACTGGGACCGCGCCCATGCCTGCGTTCAGCAACGCGAGGGCGAGCCCGCCAGCGACGGGGTGCATGCCTATCTGCACCGGGTGGAAGGCGACATGGCGAATGCCGGCTACTGGTACGGGCGCGCCGGCGAGCCTGTGTCGGAAGTGCCCGTCGAGCAGGAATGGTCAGCAATCGCCGCTCGGCTGTTGTCCCGCCTGGGCTAAGCCGCGCGCTGGCGGCGTCTGAGCCATCGACCACGCAAATGGCAACGCGGCGCCGCAAAGTACGGCCATGGCCAGGAAGGCGGTGGCTCCGAACCGACCATAAAGATCGCCCGACACCAGGGTCAGCAATGCCGTCATGGCGCCAACCGCCACCGTTCCGTAGGCCGCCTGCGCCGTCGCTGCGAGGTTCGGCGGTACCATCCCCGCCAGCAGGCGCATGCAGGCGAGGTGCAGCAGGGCGAAGGTAAGACCGTGCAGCGGCTGGATCAGGATAACCGCCGGCAGCCAGGCGGTGACGGCGGTGACGCTCCACCGCACCACTCCCGCTGCCGCCGCCAGCATCATGGCGCCGCCCGGGCCGATCCGGCGCAACAGCGGCGGGCCCAGCACGATGAACACCAGGACCTCGGCCAGCACCGCCTCTGACCACAGCAGTCCGGCGGCGCCAGGCCCGATACCGGCGTCGCGCCAGCGCAGTACCGCGAAGCTGTCATGCATTGCATGGCTGCCCTGGATCAGCGCGGCCACGATCATCAGCCGCACGAATCCGGGTAGCAGCAGCAACGCCCGCGCATTTGGCGGTTGGCGTGCGGTTGCGGGTGCCGACACCGCGTCCGGCACGGCTGCGACGGCGAGCACCGCCGCGGCCAGCAGTCCGGCGTTCAGCCAGATGATGCTGACAAGGCCAAAGCCCGCGATCGCCTGCCCGGCACTGGTGGCGCCGAGGATGAAGGCGGCGGAACCGGCGCCGCGCACCCAGCCGTATTCGAACCGTCCCGATGCCGCCCCTAAAGATAACGTGTCGGCCAGCGGCACGATGGGCGCCAGGGTCGAGGCGTGCAGCAGGCCAACCACGAGAAGCATCCAGAAGCCGCCGGGCAGCAGGTAGAACGTGGCGACGACCGCGGCGGCGGCAGTAAGGATCGCCAGTGTGCGGCGGCGCAGCGAAAGCCGGTCGGCGAGGCGGCAGCCGGCCGGCCCAGCGAGCAGCCGGATCGCCGTGCCGGCCGCCAGCACCCCACCGATTTCCGCCGGGTTCAGGCCACGCTGTTGCAGCAGGCCGGGCAGGAACGGCGAGGCCACGCCGAACGCCGCGAACAGCGCGCCATACAGGAGCAGGAATTTCGGCAGCGGCGTGGCGGGCATGAGGCTGTCCCTGTCGTTGCCCTGCCGCCATCAACAAACACCGGTGCAGGCAACATAATTCCACTATCGCTTCGAAAGTCCCGCCGATGATGCGAAAAATATTCGACGGCATGGCGGCCCTTGAGGCGCCGCTGTTCGCCGCCGCCGGCGATCCGAAACAGCGTTGGAGGCGAGTCTGGAAGCTGGGCAATAAATTCCCGGTGCAGAAACGACTACTGCTGGTCGTAGTCGATCTCGAACCGGCGCGAGACCGGTCGCGCTTGGCAGGTCAGCACGAACCCGGCCGCGAGTTCCCACGGCTCCAGCGAGTAGTTCACCGCCATCGACACCTCGCCCTGCAGCACGCGGGCGCGGCAGGTGCTGCACATGCCGCCACGGCAGGCGAATGGGATGTTCAGCCCAGCCCGCAGCGCCGCAT
>JAYTTA010000359.1:0-5422 GCA_043745345.1 Acetobacteraceae bacterium
ACCTGCGGCAGCAGCTTGTCGATGCCGGCGCCGGTCATGGCCGAGAAGGTCACCACCGGAATGCCCTTCATCTGCGCCATCGAGGTCTCCAGCCGGTCCGACACCGCCTTGCGCGTGGCATTGCGGTCGGCCACCGCGTCCCACTTGTTGAGCGCGATGACGCAGGCGCGGCCCTCGCGCTCGATCAGCTTGGCGATCTGCAGATCCTGGTCATGCAGCCCGAGCACCGCGTCGATCGTCAGCACAACGACCTCGGCCATCTTCAGTGCCTGCAGTGAGGCGCTGACCGACATCTTCTCGAGCGGCTCCTCGACACGGGCACGCCGGCGCATCCCGGCGGTATCGACCAGTTCGATCCGCCGACCCTCGCCATCGGTCAGAATCGAGGCAACGGCATCGCGCGTCAGCCCGGGCTCGGGTCCCACAATCATCCGGTCCTCGCCCAGAAGCCGGTTGAGCAACGTGGATTTCCCGGCGTTCGGCCGGCCAATGATGGCAAGCTTCAGGGGGCGGTTGTCGTCCTCGCCATCCTCCAGAAGCTCATCCTGCGGCGGCAGCCGGTCGGCGATCTCCATCATCAGCTCGGAAATGCCGTCACCATGCTCGGCCGATACGGCAACCGGGGAGCCGAGGCCGAGCGCGTACGAATCCAGCACCGAGGAGGTCTGGTTGCGGCCCTCGGCCTTGTTGGCAACGAGCAGTACCGGGCGGTTCTGGCGCCGCAGCCAGTTGGCGAAATGCTCGTCGGCCGGGGTCAGCCCATCGCGCGCATCGACCACAAACACCACCAGATCCGCCTCGGTGACGGCGGTCGCGGAGGAGGCGCGCATCCGTCCGGCCAATGTCTCCGGCGCGGATTCCTCAAGGCCCGCGGTGTCGATCAGCCGCACGCGGCGGCCGCGCAGCATGGCCTCGGCCTCCTTGCGGTCGCGCGTGACACCGGGCGTGTCGGCGACCAGCGCGGTGCGCTTGCCGGCGAGCCGGTTGAACAAAGTGGACTTGCCGACGTTGGGGCGGCCGGCGATGACGACAGTGGGCAGCATGGGGTTGCCTTTTCCGGGCGACAGGGTAGCAAGGCTGGGTTCCGCCCAGACCCGCCGGGGCAGCGGCCCCGGACTCACCTAACTTGGGGGAAGGGTTACAGGGGGCTAGGTCCTTGGCCTTGCTTTACTGCGCTACACGCGTTCAGCGCAGTGCCAACAGGCTCGCATTATCAGTAATCAAATAGACGGTGCCGGCGGCAACGATGGCGCCCAGCGATGCGGCGCCGGGCAGGGACTGCTTGCCGATGGCCTTGCCCGTGTACGGGCTGACCGACATCGCCTGGCTGTTGGTGCCGACGACAATCAGCCGATCGCCGGCGAGCGTCGGCCCGTACCAATGCACAGGATCCCTCTGCTTCTCCTCATCCTCGAACAGCGGCAGGTCCGTGACCCAGGCGGAAACGCCGTCGGCGCGGTTCAGCGCCGTCATCTGCTGGGTGGCGGAGACAAGGAATAGCCACTCGCCGGCAACCGACAGGTGGTTGGTGCCGGCGATCTCACGCTCCCACAGCCGCCGGCCGGAACGCAGGTCGATGGCGAGGCACAGGCCGCCAAGACCGATCGCGTAGACCCGGCCATCGGCAATCACCGGCAACCCACGTATCGCCGACAACTCGGACACGCCGCGGTTGGCGGAAGCGGAGGCGAGGCTGTCGGTCCAGGCGACACCGCCGCTCTCGGCGCGTAGGCAGGCGAGCTCGCCCGAGCCGAAGCCGGCGACCACAAGCCCGTCGGCGAAGGCCGGCGCTGGCTGGCCGAGCAGCGAGGTCGACGCCGCAGGCGCCTTGTAGGACCAGAGCTGGCGGCCATCCTTGATGTCGAGGGCCAGCAGCCGGCTATCGAGGGTGACATAGAATAGCCGGCCCTCGGCAATGGTCGGCGAGGAGCGCGCGGGAATGCCCGTATCCCGTGTCCAGTTGACTTTGCCCGCCGTGGGATCGATCGCGGCCACGTTGCCCAGGCCGTTGGCGGCATAGAGCACGCCGCCGTCGAGCGACAGGCCGCCGCCAATGTTGGTGCTGTCGACGTCGTCGCCACGAAGGTCGAGCCGCCAGCGCCGACTGCCGGTCTGAACATCGAACGCCGCGATGACCCCGCCGCTATCCATGGTGAAGACAAGGGTTTCCGACGTGATCGGCTGCGACAATATCTTGCGACGGTAGCCACCGCCCGCACCGATATCGGCCGACCAGGCGCGCTCGAGGCTGTCGGCGACCTGGAGATGACCCATGGCATGCGCCGGATTGCCGCCCGGCTGAGGCCATGCGGCATTGCGCACCGGCGGCGGCAGCACGATTTTACGTGCATCGGCGGGATCGGCTGACAGCGTACGGCTGGAACCCCGCACGGCTTCGCGGTTGCCGGCGAGCTTCGGTTTCACCGTGCCGAAATAGTCGTCGTACAGGGTGCAACCGCCGAGCAGTGCCACCGACCCGAACAGCGCGGCACGCCGGGCGAGCAGAGGCGGAGTTTTGGCGTCTGGTGTTGGGGTCATGCGTTCTCTGTTCTAGAGCTGGGTAGTCAGCCGCCGAGCCGGGCGAGCAGGCCGCCGGCACGGTTGCGGACGCCGTTCGGCGCCGTGGTGTCCTGCGACAGCAGGCGCAAACTGGTTCGTGCGGCATCGGTATGGCCCTGACGCAGATCCAGCAGCGCCATCTGTTCCAACGCCATCGCGTGCCAGGGATTTTCCGGCGCGACCAGCGGCTTCAGTAGCGCCTGCAGCCGGGCCGGATCGGCGGCGTCGATCTGGTGCAGCACCGCGGCCAGAGTTGCGACGTCGCGCAGCAGCGGATCGATCGAACCGTCGGCGGCGATCCGGTCCCAGATCGCGATTGCGCCGGGAAGGTCGCCGGCATCGGCGCGCAATGCCGCGAGCCGCAAACCCGCCAGCGCCTGATAGCCGGCGGGCGCGGTGCGTCCAACCTGTTCAAGCAGGGTCGCGGCGTCGATTGCCTTGGCATCGGCGGCGTTCTGGGCGGCGATGTACTGGGTGGCAGCGGCAAAATCCTGCTTCTCCTGCCACCAGTGCCAACCCTGCCATGCGGCCGCAGCGACCACGATGACCAACGCCACAATGGCGACCAAGCCGCCGTAGCGTTTGGCAAGGGCCCGTGCCTTGTCGGCACGCAGGTCCTCGTCGACCTCGTCAAATATATCGACCAACAAATCTCCTGTGGCGTGCACCGGTCGCGCTCACGTTCGCGACATGCCCGAGTGCCGGACCATAGCGACGGCGGCAGCGTCGGGCAAATTCTTCCCTGATTCAGCCGCGGTTAATTTCCAGGGCGCAGGCTTGGGCTGTGAAGTTTCTTTGCGGCCGCATTACATTGAGCCTGTCGTTGATGATGTGCGGGTGCGGTCCGCATGCACTGATGTCGGTTGGGATCACCTCCGCGGCAGGCGCCGCGTCGATCGTGCTGATCCACCGCACGCCGATCGACGTGGCGTATTCGCTGATCTCCGGCCGCGACTGCTCGATCGTCAACCTCGATCGCCTGCAGGATTATTGCCGACCCTCGGAAGCCCTGCCGCTGTCGTTGCCTTACTGCACGCGGGGACTGGGCAATGTCGACTGCTGGATTGACCCGCCCTCTGATTTTGGGCGCCCGGTTGCCGACCAACCGGCATTGACCGCTGAGCAAAACGCGAGAGTAAGGGGCAGCTGGAGCATCTTAGGCAACTAGCCGAAACCCTTTAATTGCGAACGGTCGTCCCGACATGGGGTCCAGCCTGCGCCAGGGCTCCGGATCGTGCCGCATCGTCCAGTGAACGATAGAAGGTGTAGGAAAGTGTGATCGTGCGGATGTCGGCGGTGTTTGGATCGTTGGCAATCGCCGGGTCCACCCAGAAACTGAGCGGAAACTGCATATCCTGACCGGGCCGTAACGTCTGCTCGTTGAAGCAGAAGCAGGCCGTCTTGTGAAAGTATTTTCCGACCTTGTCCGGTGAAACGTTATAGAGCGCGACGCCGGTGACGATAGCATCGGACATGTTCTTGGCATGATAGAAGGCCAGCCGGTCTTCGCCGAGCTTCAACGTGACCGAGGATTGTTCCGGTGCGAACTTCCACGGTAGGTTAGTATTAGTGTTGGCGTCGAACCGCACCGTGATGTTGCTTGTGGCCGCGATGCTGTTTGAGGCGCCGGGGGCCGGCAACGCCGAGATGTTAGGCGTGCCGCCAAAACCGGTCGCCTGACAGAACATGCGGTAGAGCGGCACGGCCGCAAAGCTGACACCGACCATGATGGCGATCGTCGCCACTAATCCGAGCCCGAGCCACTTGTTGCCACGCATCGTTTCAGGCCTTCAGCATCTTCACCATGGTGATCGCGTAGAACAGCGCGGCCAGCGCCACCAGCACGATCAGCATCGCCCAGTTACGAACTTTTCGGCGGCGCGTGATCTCCGCCGATTCGCGCACCGGCACAGTCTTTGGCGCTATCATCCGATGTGCCATCCGACCAGACGATCGGCCGCCAGCACCGAGAACAGCGCGAACAGATAGAGGATAGAGTATTTGAACGCCGCGCGGGCAGGGGCGTCGTTGGTTCGGCTTGTCCCCGCCAGATCCTGATTGTCGCGCAACACGCGCCAGCTGCGTATCAGGAACCAGGCTCCCAATGCTAGTGCGGCGATGCCATAGGCGGGCCCCGAAAACCCGATGAGCCAGGGGCTGAGCGAAACCAGCACAAGCACGATCGTATACAGCATGATCTGACGCCGGGTTTCACGGCCGCCTGCGACAACCGGCAACATCGGCACGCCGGCGCGCTTGTAGTCGGCGTTGGCATAGAGCGCCATCGACCAGAAATGCGGTGGTGTCCAGAAGAAGATGATGGCGAACATCAGAAGCGGCACGAGGTCCACCGAACCAGTCACGGCCGCCCAGCCAATCACCGGCGGAAAAGCGCCCGCGGCGCCGCCGATAACAATGTTCTGCGGCGTGCGGCGCTTCAACCAGGCAGTGTAGATGCCGACATAGAATAGGATGGAGACCGCTAGCACGAAGGCAGCGACACTGTTGGTGGCGAGCCCCATCAGGATCACGGAGCCGACGGCCAAGGTAATGCCGAAACCTAGAGTCGCGCCGGGAGTGATGCGCCCCGCCGGAACCGGCCGGTTGCGGGTTCGGTACATGACAGCGTCAATATCCCGATCGTACCACATGTTGATGGCACCGGCGGCACCCGCCGCGACAGCGATCGATAGAACCGCGGCAACGGCCAGAACCGGATGAATGTGGCCGGGCGCCACAAGCAGGCCGATCAGTCCCGAGAACACGACCAGGCTCAGCACCCTGGGTTTGAGCAGTGCAATCCAATCCTTAAGCTCGGATGTATCCGCACCTTGCAGCGCCAGCGCGGCGTTGCTTCCGGCGA
>JAYTTA010000360.1:0-5418 GCA_043745345.1 Acetobacteraceae bacterium
CTGCCCATCGGCAGGACGGAGGTATTCGATGTCGGACGATCCCGCACAATCCAGCACGCCAGTGGAAAACAATCCGTTGGAAGACACGCCTGAGCGCGATGCGCGGATTGCGACACGCGCACGCGAACTGTGGGAACAGGATGGCAGCCCGGATGGCCAAAAGGAGGAATTCCTCGACCGTGCCCGAACCCTGATCGGCATGGAGGAGAGCGTCGGCGCCGGATTGCTGCCCAATCCGATGACCTTGAACGAGCGGATGCCAGGCGTCGTCATCGAGGAGGCCGCGATCCAGGACAATTACGGTGAGTCGCCTGGCCGCATGACCGATCAGGGCGAAACCAGGCAAACGCCGATGACGCGGGCGGAGCAGCGCCGCGAGGAGCAGGACGGTGAAGGCAAATGACCACGACTGAACTTTTATCACATTTAGTTGATTGATGCGGCCTCGATATATTTTCCTGTAATAGCGTAGATCCTTGCACTTAATCGCGCGACGCAAGCATAATCGTTGCATGAATGGTCTGAATGTGCCGGATTCCCCGGCGAGGGAGGCGCTTCCGATCGGCATCCTGGCTGCGGCTGGCTTTCTGTCGTCGGCGGGTGCCCGCGTCATCGACCCGTTGCTGGCGGTGATTTCCGGGGATTTCAACGTTTCGGTAGCCGCCTCGGCGGTGTTCGTCGCGGCCTTCACGTTGGCCTATGGTTTCAGCCAGCTGTTGCTGGGCCCGGTCGGCGACCGTGTTGGCAAGCTGCGGCTGATGTTCGTCGCCCTCTGCGGCTACGCGCTGTTTACCGGCGCCTGCTCGCTGGCAACCAACCTCCCGACATTGACCCTGGCGCGCGCGCTGGCGGGTGCGGCCAGCGCCGGGCTGATCCCGTCCTGCCTGGCCTATATCGGCGACGCGGTTCCCTTTGAGCGACGCAACCTGGCGATCTCGAAGTTCCTGGTCGGCATCGTCCTGGCCCAGATCCTAGCCGGTCCCCTGGGCGGGGTGTTCGGCCAGTTCGTCGGTTGGCGCGGCGTGTTCCTGCTGCTGTCGGCGGCCTCGGTGGTTGTTGCGGGGGTTTTGCGGAGGGCGATGCGCCACGCTCCCGAGACGGTCGGCGGCAAGACCTTCAATCCGTCGCTTTATGGCCGGCTGGCACGCAACTCCAACGCCCGGCTGCTGCTGATGGCCACTTTGGTCGAAGGCGCGGTGATGATCGGCGTGTTCCCGTTCGTCGCACCTTTTCTGCACCAGGAATTCGACCTTCCGTTCGCGACCGTCGGCCTCGTCCTGGCCTGCTTCGGCATCGGTGCCCTAGTCTACACGCGGACGGCGCCGAGGCTCATTCCAGCGCTCGGCGAGTCCGGGCTGATCGCCGTCGGCGGTGGCTTGATCGTGCTCGGCCTGGTTGGCGCCATGCTGGCGCGGCGATGGGAGGCGTTCGTCGGGATCGAGGGGATGCTGGGATTGGGCTATTTCATGCTGCACCCGGTGCTGCAGACGAGGGCGAGCGAGTTGCTGCCCGATGCCCGCGCAACCTCGGTGTCGGTGTTCGTTTTCGTGCTGTTTCTGGGATCAAGCCTCGGCGCCATGGCGTTTGGCGCCGCGATTGCCGCCTTTGGCTACCGTGCCGGGTTTGGCGCCAACGCCGTGATCGTTTCCGGCCTCACCCTTTGGCTTTACCGGTTCGTTCGCGATCGCCCGGTTTAGCTTTCTACCCCGCTTGGATCAGGCTTCCGGTACGCTGCCTCGGTTGCCGATCAGCGCCATGACCTCGCGTCGGGTCGCCGGATTGTCGCGGAACTCGCCCAGCATGCGGCTTGTGACCATCGATACGCCGGTCTTGTGTACGCCGCGGGTGGTCATGCACTGGTGCGCCGCCTCGATCACCACGGCGACGCCGCGCGGCTGCAGCACCTGCTGGATGGTGTTGGCGATCTGCGCGGTCAGCTTCTCCTGGATTTGGAAGCGCTGCGAGTAGGCATCGACAACGCGGGCCAGCTTGCTGATGCCGACCACGCGCCGGTGCGGCAGGTAGGCGACGTGGGCGCGGCCGATGATCGGCACCATGTGGTGCTCGCAATGGCTTTCCAGCCGGATGTCGCGCAGCAGCACGATCTCGTCATAGCCGTCGGTTTCCTCGAAGGTGCGCTCCAGTAGCACCACCGGATCGGTCTCGTAGCCGGCGAAGAACTCCTCGTATGACCGCACGACGCGGGCGGGCGTGTCACGCAACCCCTCGCGCGTCGGATCGTCGCCCGCCCATTCGAGCAGCACGCGGACCGCGGCTTCGGCTTCTTCCCGGGTTGGGCGGGTGGCGGAACTGCGGGGCTTTGCGGGGCTGATGATGTTCACTTGGAAACTCCTTGCGAGCCTGACCCGCAGCAGTGCAATCGGGCCGGGACAGTCGATTTGTAGCGAAGCCGGACCGTTCGCTAGACGTTATATTGGCGTCTTTTCCCGGGTCGCAACCCGACGGCAGCCGTTCTAAACGGTTCAGTGCACCCGGCCGCCCTGATGCGGGCTGTCGAGGCTGAAGGCGGGAATGGCGACATCAAAATTCTCGCCCGAAGCCGGGGCGACCATGTGGTAGGCGCCGACCATAAAGCCGGATGGCGTCTCAAGCGGGGTACCGGAGGTGTATTCGAACTCACCGCCCGGCTCCAGCACCGGCTGCTCGCCGATCACGCCGGGGCCGTGCACATCCTGGGTCCGGCCGCGCGCGTCAGTGATCTTCCAGGTCCGGCGCAGCAACTGCACCGGCTCGTTGCCCTGGTTCTCGATCCGCACGCGATAGGCCCAGACGAACCGTCCCTCCTCCGGCTTCGACTGGTCTTCCAAATAGAAGGACCGGACGGAGACGCGCACACTGCGGGTGGTTTTGGAGTAATCCTCGGTCATGTGGGGTAGATGATCGCCGCAACCCGACCGGATTTCAAGAGCGGTAGGCTTGACTCATTTCAGGACAGAAAAGCCGCGCGAAAAATCGTCCTGGATGTCGAGCACGTCCTCCAGCCCGACCGACAGCCGCACCACGCCCTCGGTGATGCCGAGCTTCTCGCGCGCCTCGTGACCGATGCGCATGTGTGTGGTGGTGGCCGGGTGGGTAGCCAGAGACTTGGAGTCGCCGAGATTGTTGGAGACCGCGATCAGCCGGAACGCGTTCATCAGGGCGAAGGCGCCTGCCTTGCCGCCCGCGACCTCGAACGTCACCAGCGTGCCACCGGCCGACATCTGCGCCATCGCCAGCGCGTGCTGGGGATGATCGGCGCGGGTCGGATACCAAACCCGGGTGATACCCGGCTGGATGGCGAGGAAGTCGGCGATCGCCGCCGCCGATCGGCTGGCGGCATCGACACGCAGCGCCAGGGTCTCGATCCCCTTCAGCAGCAGCCACGCGTTGAATGGCGACAGGGTCGGCCCGGTGTTGCGGGTGAACGGCAGCAACGTCTCGGAAATCCACTTGGCGCTGCCGAGCACGGCGCCACCCATGGCGCGGCCCTGGCCGTCGATGTGCTTTGTACAGGAATAGACCACGACATCGGCGCCGAGCCGCAACGGCTGCTGCAGCAGCGGCGTTGCGAACACATTGTCGACCACGACGATGGCGCCGGCTGAGTGCGCCAGATCGCAGACGGCACGGATATCGACGACCTCCAGCATCGGGTTGGATGGGGTTTCCAGCAGCACCAGATTGGCCGGCCGCGACAGCGCGTCCCGCCACTGTCTGAGGTCGGCGCCATCGATGAACTCGGTCTCGATGCCGAATTTGGGCAAGAGCGTCGAGACCAGCCAGTAGCAGGAGCCAAACAAGGCGCGCGACGCGACCACGCGGTCACCCGCCTTGAGGTGCGACAGCATGGCGGCGTTGACCGCGGCCATCCCGGTGGAAGTGGCGACGCAGGCCTCGGCGCCCTCGATGTCGGCCAGGCGCTGCTCGAGCATGGCGACGGTGGGGTTGCCGAAGCGCGAGTACTGATAGTGCTGAACGTCGCCGGTGAAGGTCGCCTCGGCCTGCTCTGCGTCGTCATAGACGAAACCCGAGGTCAGGAAGATCGCCTCGGCCGTCTCGCCATGCTGGCTGCGGGTGGTGCCGCCATGCACGAGCCGGGTGGCGGGACGAAGGTCTGGTTGAATGTGCGTCATGGAGCTTGGCCCTTATGGTTGGGCCGACCGTGGAGCAGCGACGAAGCCTTGTAGCCCGACAGTGGGGCTGGCAACGCACTGACCTCTTTAGCGCAATTATTTAACCTCGCCGCAAGCCGGCCGGACAAATCACGAGGGGCGGGGTGGGCTCCGCCAGGCGCTAACTAGTGCCGGGTGGATTGCGCCGTCAAGCCGGCGTTTGTAGAATGCAAATCAGGTGCGGGTGTAGTTCAATGGTAGAACGGCAGCTTCCCAAGCTGCACACGAGGGTTCGATTCCCTTCACCCGCTCCAAGTAAAGTATGGGGCTCCGCCCCAAACCCCGCCGGGGTAACCCCTCGGTGCGCCTAACTTAAGGAAGGGGTTACAAGGAGCGACACCCTCCGCAAGCGGGGTTTGGGGTAGAACCCCGTGCTTAGCTTCCATAGACAGTATTCGGCAGCCACATCGTGACCCCCGGCACGACCGACAAAATCACAATCGCCACCGCCATCAGCGCCACGAACGGCAGCGTTCCCCAGATGATCGGTCCAAGGCCGATATCCGGCGCGATGCGGTTGATGACAAAGATGTTCAAGCCGACCGGCGGGTGGATCAACCCCATCTCCATCACCACCGCCATGACGACGCCGAACCAAACCAGGTCGAAGCCCGCATTGCGCAGCGGCGGCAGGATGATCGGCGCGGTCATCAGGATGATCGACACCGGCGGCAGGAAAAAGCCGAGCACCACGACCAACAGCAGGATGGCGCCAAGCAGCAACCACCGCGACAGATGCAGGGCCACGATCCAGTCGGCGGCGCCCTACTGATGTGCAGGTAGCTCATCACGTAGCTGTAGAGCAGGCTCATGCCGATGATCAGCAGCAGTATGCCGCTCTCGCCCAGTGTGCCGGCGAAAATAGGCCGCAGGTCGCGCGGCGCCCAGGCGCCGTAGACCACCGCGATCAGCACCAGTGCGAGCACGGCGCCGAGCCCCGCGGTCTCGCTCGGCGTTGCGATGCCGCCGTACAGCGCCACCATCACGCCGGTCAGCAGCACGATGAAGGGCAGCACCCGCGGCAAGGCAGCGAGGCGCTGGCGCATGGTGTAGCGGTCCTGACGCAGGATCTCGTGCGGCGCGCCAGCGGCCAGGGCTACGCCGTGCTCCCAGCGCCAGCGCAACACGGCGTAGCCGGCGAGGAACAGCCGGCCGAGCGACTACTCGGCGGCGACGGCATACAGGATCAGCACGACCGAGGGCGGCAGCAGGATGCCGAGCGTGCTACCGGCGGCGAAGCCCGGCG
>JAYTTA010000361.1:0-5398 GCA_043745345.1 Acetobacteraceae bacterium
AGGACGAGGCTGCTGGATTTGCGTAGCAGCCAAACGAGGGGCGCGCTGATGATGGCCATTCGGGCGATCGGGCGGGCGACGAAGGCGGCTAGCGTTTCCGGGTAGCGAAGGGCCAGGTGCTTGGGCACGAGCTCGCCCAGCACGAGCGTCAGGTAGGTTGTCGCGATCACGACTATGGCGATGGAGAGGGGCGCGGCCAGGGTGCCGAGTTGCGGAAATTGGGCAAGCCATTCCTCCAGCTGGCCGGATAGCCGGGCGCCGCCGAACACGCCGGTGAGGACGCTGATCAGGGTGATGCCGATCTGCACGGTGGGCAGAAAGCGCTGCGGGTCCTCGGCGAGGTCACGCGCCGTGTCGGCGCCGGGGATGTTCTGGCGGACCAGGAGGCTTAGTCTCGTGCGGCGAGCGGAGACGAGGGCCAGCTCGCTTAGCGAGAACAGGCCGTTCAGGAGAATCAGCAAAAGCAGTGTGACTAGCTCGAATCCGATTACCATTCGAACAACATAGCAAAGAAGACAGGCTAGGGCTCCGCCCCTTAGCCCGCCCCCATTTTCAAGCATTGGGGAGCGCCCCTGAATGCACATTCATTCGGAAGGCGAAAAACTATCGACCAATGCAACTTTAACGTTTAATCTTGATGCATGAGTATCGCGCGGGTTCAGTCTTTCGCCTTTTCCGGGATCGAGGCGGTGCCGATCGAGGTCCAGGTGCAGATCTCCTCGGGGCTGCCGGCTTTCCTGGTGGTTGGGCTGCCGGACAAGGCAGTGGGCGAGGCGCGCGAGCGGGTGCGGGCAGCTTTGACCGCGATGGGGCTGTCGTTGCCGCCGAAACGGGTCCTGATCAACCTGGCGCCGGCCGACCTGCTGAAAGAAGGCTCGCATTTCGATTTGCCGATCGCGCTGGGCGTGCTGGCAGCTATGGAGATCGTGCCGCGCGACGAGATGCTGGGCTACGCGGCGCTGGGCGAACTGTCGCTGGATGGCTCGATCAATCCGGTGGCGGGGGTGCTGCCAGCGGCGATCGGGGCGTCGAACCGTGACCTGGGATTGATCTGTCCCCGCGCGCAGGGCGGCGAGGCGGCCTGGGCGGGGCGGATCGAGGTGCTGGCGCCGGGCGACCTGCTGGCGCTGATCAACCATTTCCGCGGAACCCAGGTGCTGACTCCGCCGGAGCCCGCCGGCGTCGCCGAGTGGGTGCGCGGGCCGGACCTGTCCGACGTCAAGGGCATGGAGACCGCCAAGCGCGCGCTGGAGATCGCCGCGGCGGGAGGTCACAACCTGCTGCTGATCGGCTCGCCAGGGTCGGGCAAGTCGATGCTGGCGGCGCGGCTGGCGGGGCTGCTGCCGGATCTGACGCCGCAGCACGCGCTGGAGGTCAGCATGATCCACTCGGTGGCCGGGATGCTGGATGGCGGGCGGCTGGTGATGCGGCCGCCATTTCGCGAGCCGCACCACAGCGCCTCGCAGGCGGCGCTGACCGGCGGCGGGCAGCGCGCGAAACCCGGCGAGGTGTCGCTGGCGCATCGCGGCGTGCTGTTTCTGGATGAACTCCCGGAATTCCCGTCGCAGGCGCTGGAGGCGCTGCGCCAGCCGATGGAAAGCGGTCGGACGACCGTCGCCCGGGCCCGCGCACACGTGACCTACCCGGCCCGGTTCCAGCTGATCGCGGCGATGAACCCGTGCCGGTGCGGCTACCTCGGCGATGCGGGACGGGAGTGCGGCCAGGCGCCGAGGTGCGGCGAGACCTACCAGAACCGCATAAGCGGCCCGGTGATCGACCGCGTCGATCTGACGGTAGAGGTTGAGCCGGCGACAGCGGCCGAACTTGCACGTGCGCCGGCGGGCGAGCCGAGTGCGGCGGTGGCGGCGCGGATCGCCGTGGCGCGGGCGGCGCAACGGGCACGCTATGGGGCGGATGGTCCGACGAGCAACGCCGAGGCGGACAGCCAGGATCTGGCCCTGGGCGGCGAGGCGCTGGCGCTGGCCGAGCAGGCGATGGACCGGCTGCGGCTTTCTCCACGCGGCTATACGCGGGTATTGCGGGTGGCGCGCAGCATCGCCGACCTGGCGCGGATGGAGACGGTGCAGCGGATGCACGTGGCGGAGGCGCTGGCGTTCCGGCACCGGATGCCGGGGCGGCGGGTTTAGGCGCGATGCGGGATCAGCCGGTTCAGGAACAGCATCGTGGCGGAGATGGCCAGCGCCAACCCGGCGAGCGTCGTCAGCAGGGCGGCGAGCGGCGTGGCGCTCGCCAGCATGCTGAAATAAAGCGCGCCGGCCAGTGCCACTCCGGCCGCGTTGGCGACCTGCTGCGAGGTGACCAGCACGCCCGATGCCGAGCCGGATTGGGCGGGCAGAATGCCGGCCAGCACCAGGCTGCTCAGGGGCGCCATGATGCGGCCCTGGCCGATGCCGAACGGGATCATCGCGACTGCCATGGCGAGCACCGAGGGTGCCGTCGCCGCCGCGAGCGCGGCGACGCAGGCGAGCCCGGCAAGCATCGCCAAGCCGCCCTCGACCAGCGAACGTGGCCCAACCCGAAGCGCGCGCACAGTGGCCCCGCGGGAGGTCAGCACGAAGGCGATCGCCAGCGGCAGCAGCGCCAGGCCCGATTGCGCCGGGGTGAAGCCGAACGCGCCCTGCATATGAAGCGTGATGACGAGGTAGAACGAGACGTTGGCGAAATAGAAGCACCCGGCGGCGGCCAGGCCGGTCAGGAACGCCCGGTCGCGCAGCAGCGTGAGATCGACCAGCGGCATGCCGCCGCGCGAGGCGACCCGCCGCTCCAGGCGCAGGAACAGCCACATGCCGACGATGCCCACGGCCACCATCGCCAACAGCCAGGGTGCCCAGCCGACATCGTTGCCGAACAACACCGGGCCAATCAGCAGGTTCAGCGCGATGAACAGCACCAGGGCGCCGGGGATGTCGAGCTTCGTGCCCGGCCGGCGGACGAAAGCCGGCATCCAGACCGTCGCCGCCAGCGCCACCAGAACGCCGCACGGCACGTTGACGAAGAACACCAGGCGCCAGCCGAGGCCGGCGAGGTCGAGGCTGGTCAGCCAGCCGCCGAGCACGAAGCCGACCGTGCCGCCCAGGCCGAGCACGATGCCGTAGATGCCGAACGCCCGGCCGCGGGCGGCGTCCGAGAACAGGGTGTGGATGGTGGCCAGCACCTGCGGCACCATCAACGCCGCGGTGGCGCCCTGGGCCAGCCGTGCCAGGATCAGGATCGCGCCGGAACCGGCCAAGCCGCAGCCGACCGAGGCCACGGTGAAGCCAGTGATGCCGAGCAAGTACATCGGCTTGCGGCCGACTATGTCGCCGAGCCGGCCGCCGGTGATCACCAGGGTCGCGTAGGCGATCTGGTAGATGGCGATCACCGCCGCGATCTCGGCCGCGGTGGCGCCGAGGTCGGCGCGAATCGACGGGATCGCCACGTTGACGATGAAGGCGTCAACCACGAACAGGAACTGCCCGGCGACCATGACGGCCAGCACGAACCAGCGGCGCCGGTCGGCGGTGGCGTCCTGCGCCGTGGCTGCGTGCTGGCCGTCCATCAGGCTGCCGCCGGCTCGAAGAACCCGGTCACGGCGCGCAGGCGTCCGTCGGCGTGCTCGACGAAGTCGATGCCGCGCACGATCGGCGGGCCATCGGCCGGCGCCAGCTCCCAGTTGAACCGGGCACGGCCGTTATGGGCATCGACCTCGCTGGTGCGCCGGAACGAATGGCCGGGGAAGCGCTGCTGGACGCCCGCGATCATGGTGCCGATGCCGTCCCGGCCCTCACCCTGGCCGGCGGGATCGAGGTAGCGCGCGTCCTCGGCGTAGGTGCGCCCGATCAGGTCGTGGCGGCGGCCCGTATCGGTCTCGTTCCAGGCGTCGATGTAGCGGTCGATTAGCTGTGTCAGGTCGTTCATCGTAGTCTCCCGTGTTGGCCGTCCTGGTGTTGAGCATCGGGACGGCGGACGATGCGGGGAGGAACATGGTCCAGGGCGGCGATGCGGGTCGATTACCTCGAAGGTAATGGCCGCGGCTTTTCTCGTGGGCCATCTTCCGCCGATAACGGGAGAGCCGCCGATGACCACCCTGACACCGATCGGCGACCACCTCCGCGGGTGGCGACAGCGCCGTCGGCTCAGCCAGCTCGACCTCGCCGGCGACGCCAACATCTCGGCGCGCCACCTGAGCTTCGTCGAGACTGGGCGGGCGCAGCCAAGCCGTGATATGGTGCTGAACCTCGCCGATCAGCTCGACGTGCCGCTGCGCGATCGCAACCTGCTGCTGGTGTCGGCCGGCTACGCGCCGGTATTCCCGGAGCGCGCGCTGGCCGACCCCATGCTGGCCGCGGCGCGCGGGGTGATCGATACCGTGCTCAGCGGCCACGCAACCTGCCCGGCGCTCGCGGTCGATCGCCACTGGCAGCTGATCGCCGCCAACGACGCCGTGCAGCGGCTGCTCGCGGGCGTCGGCGCGGCGCTGCTGGTGCCGCCGGTCAACGTGCTACGGCTGAGCCTGCATCCGGACGGGCTGGCGCCGCGCATCCTCAACCTGGCGGAGTGGCGCGCGCATATCCTGGCGCGGCTGCGCCGCGAGATCGACCTCAGCGCCGATAGCCAGCTCGAAACCCTGCTGGCCGAGTTGCGCGGCTACCCGTCGCCGGCGCCGGTCCGAGTTCCCGCCGAAAGCGTCGCGATCCCGCTGCGGCTCGCCGTCGGCGATGCCGTGCTGTCGATGATCAGCACAACCACGGTGTTCGGCACGCCAGTCGATATCACGCTGTCGGAGATCGCCATCGAGGCGTTCTTCCCCGCCGACGAGGCAACCGCCATCCAGCTGCGGCTTTTGGCCGGGTTAGGGACGCGGTAGGTAGCCAAGCATGGGGCTCTGCCCCATACCCCGCCGGGGTAGCGCCCCGGAGGCGCATTCTTAAGTCGGGAGGTTCCAAGGGGCGACGGCCCCTTGGCGGGTTTGGGCAGAACCCAAGCTTGTTTCTTCTTGCCTACGGCGTTCAGCAAAGGCTAGGGTGTATAGGTTCTTATTCCTGTCGGAACGCGTCCACGATGCGTCGCACCTTGCCCGCTTCGTTGACCAGCAGCACATCAAACCTTACTCCGGCCTGGCCCCAGCCCGGGTTCTCGGCCAGCAGGATAGAGCAGGCGGCGAGCAGGCGGGCGCGCTGTCTGGCCGATAGCGACCACGCCGCGTCGGACAGAGTTTTCCGGGATTTCACCTCGATGATCGCGAGCAGGCCGGCTTTCTCGGCCACCGCATCGATCTCGCCGGCTTCGGTGCGCAGACGGCGCGCCAGGATGGTCCAACCATCCTTTTCCAATGCGGCGCACGAAGCTGCCTCGGCTGCGAGGCCACTGGCGTAGGCTCGGCTGCCGAGCTGTTTGC
>JAYTTA010000362.1:0-5377 GCA_043745345.1 Acetobacteraceae bacterium
GCGCTGGTCGAGATGCCAATCTCGTGGTCACTCGACGATCATCCACATTTCGAGTTCTTCCGCGGCGAGCACGTCGTCGTGCCCGGCCTGCAGAACGCCCGCGCCGTGTTTCAGAACTGGCTCGACGAGTTCGAGTATTTCAGCAAGTACCAGGACTGGGGCATCCTGACCTACACCTTCCATCCCCACGTCATCGGCCGCGGTTACCGCATGTTGGCGCTGGAGGATTTTATCGTGCGGCTGCGCGATGGGGGCGCCAGGTTCGTTACAATGGAAATAGCTTTGGGCGAATATAGGAAGAAGTTTCCGGAAGGGCTTAGTCTCAGAGGAAAATAAGGTCCTTGGACTCCTTCCTTAAGATTTGCGCTCCAAGACGCTATCCTGGCGGGGTTCGGGGCAGAGCCCCATGCTTCTGTCAAGGCGCACGCAACAGCAATCGATTGACCGTCTCCAGCTTCGAAAAAGTCTGCCGCCAGGCGCGATCAAACGCATCGGCATCGGTACCACGTTCGGCCAGTAACGCCGCAATCTCGCCCACCGTGCGACTGCCGTCGATGAGACGAAGAATGGCGGCAGTCAGCGGTGGCAGTGTCAGCGGCACCCGAAGGCTGTCGAACACCATGATGAGGGTGCCGTCCGGCTGGATGCGGCTGGCCATTTCCTCGGTCGGCATCTCGCGCGCGATCGGCACGGCGTCGGCGGCGAACGGGTCGGCACGGCCTGGCGGCTCGCCGGTGCGCACGCAATAGACGATGTGCACGCTCATGTTGCCGGCCAGCGCCTCGGCCAGGGCGGCGCGCTGCACCGGGTCCAGCGTTTTGGCGCGCGCACGGAGTTTTGGGTCAGGCAGCAGGAAGTCGGGATCGTAGCGCATCGGCTCCATCCAGCACGCGACCTCCAGCCCGGCCTCCGCCAGCAGGGCGTGCAGCGCCGGCACCGTGAAGGCGACATCGCGTGGATTGAGCAAAAGATCAAAAAGGCCGGGATCGCCGCCGTTGATGTGGTCGTCGAAAAACCGGTTGTGGCCTAGCCAGGCGGTTTCCGGCAAGTGCCGCATCACCCGCTTGGCGACATCGAGCCGGGAAGCGGGCGGCTCGGTCGGGGGTGCGAGCAAGCGCAGCGCGTCCTGCACCATGTAGACCCCGGTGCGGCCGTGCGGCGCATAAACCATCAGGCCGATACCGCCGCCGGGCGCCAGCACGGAGGTCAGCGCTCGAAGACCGGCTGCCGGATCGGGCAGATGGTGCAGCACGCCGCAGCAATCGATGTAGTCGAACGGGCCAAGGCCGGAATCGGGCAGGTCCAGGAGAGAGCGTTGCTCCCACCGTATGTCGTGCAGCTTTCGCACACCGGCGCGTTCTCGGGCGATTTTCAGCGCCGTGGTGGACCGGTCGAGCCAGGTTACGCCGCCTGGCCGGCCATCCCGGAAAAACTGCTGGGCCAGCATCAGCGTGGCATCGCCGGTGCCGCCGCCGGCGATCAGTGCATGCAGCGGTTGCGAGCGCGGCCGGGTGGCGCCGAACACCCAGTGATCGATCTCGCGCAGGTGGCCAGGGCTGCCGAGGATCAGCCGTTTGGCCTCGTCACGCGGATCGCGCCGCGGATACGGAAAGGTTTCATACTGCGCGGCGAGCTGGTTGTCGGCTGGGTCGGTCATGGCGCCTCGCATAGCCCGGCAGACCAGCCGACGCCAAATTCTCTGGCATGGAGCCATGCGCCAGTTCTGCTTGTCGCCAGGACGCGCAGGCCGTATCTGTCGCACATGCGCCAATTCTTTTTGCTCTCCAGCCTTTTGGCTGCCGCCGTGCTTGTTGCCGCGCCGGCAATGGCACAGCCTAAACACGCTCCCGTTAAACCCGCCACGGCTGCTGCGCCGAAGAAGGTCGGCGGGTTTGATGACTGGATCGCGGCCACCCATCAGGAGGGCGGGCAGTTGGTCTGCTACGCCTTTACCCGGGCGCAGAACTCGATGCCGGCCCTGCCCGGCCGGTCGGAGGTCGTGCTGACCGTCACCGAGCGCCCGGGCGGGCGGGATGCGGTGGCGCTCAGCGCCGGCTTCACCTACCCGGCCGGCGCCGAAGTCACGATGCAGGTCGACCAGGCCAACCATGCGCTCTACACCGCCGGCCGATCGGCGTTTGCGCGGGATGGCGCGGTACTCGTCGCGGCGATGCAGAAGGGCCGCGGCGTCGTGGCGCGCTCACCAGGGCCGAACAAGGCCCTGATTGTTGACAACTTCAGCCTCAGGGGTTTCACCCAGGCTTACGCTGCCATCGTCAAGGCGTGCCCGGCACCGAAATGAGCTCTATCCAGCCCCAGCCGCGCGACGCCGACGATCTAACCAATGCCGAGCGCGTCCGTATCCTGGCCAAGACCGCGCGGTTCGATCCGCCGCCGATGAAATTGGCCGACGGGCGGCGCGAGCTGGTCGGCCTGTCGCGCGAGGAGCTGCTTTTCGAGCTTGCCGCGATCGGCGAGAAGCCGTTTCGCGCCAAGCAAATCTGGCACTGGGTGTACCATCAGGGCGTCACTGATTTCTCCCGCATGTCGTCAATTGCCCGGCCGCTGCAGGAAAAACTGGCCGAGCATTTCATTATCGGACGGCCGGAGGCCGCGCTGGTGCAAACCAGCACGGACGAGACCAGAAAATTCCTGTTCCGGTTCCGTGACGGGCAGGAAGCCGAAACCGTCTACATTCCGGACCGGCAGGAGGACCGCGGCGCGGTCTGCATCTCGTCGCAGGTCGGCTGCACTTTGTCGTGCAAATTCTGCCATACCGGTACTCAAACGCTAGTGCGCAATCTCGGCGCGGCTGAGATCGTCGGCCAGTTCATGGCGGCGCGCGACAGCTACGGCGAATGGCCAAGCCCGCGTGGCGAAACCCCGCGGTTGCTGTCGACCATCGTGCTGATGGGCATGGGCGAGCCGCTCTACAACTACGTCAACGTCGCCAAGGCGATGGTCATCGTCATGGACAACGAAGGCATCGCCCTGTCCCGGCGCCGCATCACTTTGTCCACCTCCGGCGTGGTGCCGATGATGGACCGCGCCGGTACTGAGCTTGGCGTCAACCTTGCCGTCTCGCTGCACGCCGTGCGCGACGATCTGCGTGACGAGCTGGTGCCGCTCAACCGCAAATACCCGATCGCCGAGGTACTCGCCGCCTGCCGGCGTTACCCGGCCGCATCGAACGCGCGCCGCATCACCTTTGAATACGTCATGCTGAAAGGCATCAACGACACGCCCGAGGATGCGCGCGAGCTGGTGCGGCTGATCGCCGGCATTCCGGCCAAGGTCAACCTGATTCCGTTCAACCCCTGGCCTGGCAGCATATACGAGACCAGCACGCGCACGGCGATCGACGCCTTCGCGCAGATCGTCATGGATGCCGGCTTTTCGTCGCCGGTCCGCAGTCCTCGCGGCCGCGATATCCTGGCCGCCTGCGGACAGCTGCGCACGGAGAGCAGGAAGATTGGACCTGCCCCAAACCTCTCAAAGGAGCAGTCGCCCCTTTGAACCCCTCCCCTAGGTTGGGCCCGGCGGAGTTTGGGGCGGAGCCTCATACTTGCTACCGGAATTCGGCCTAAAGAAAGCTCCGCAACAGCGGCACCAAAGGTTTGTCAGCCGGCGGCATCTTATATTCCCCCAGCTTTTCAGGTCGCACCCAGGCCAATGTCTGGCCCTCGCGTGCCACCGGCGTGCCGCGCCATCGGCGGCACAGGAACAGCGGCATCAGCAGGTGGAAATTCTCGTAGTCATGCGAGGCGAAGGCGAACGGCGCCAGGCAGTTTGAGGAAACATCGATGCCGAGTTCCTCCTTCAGTTCCCGGATCAGCGCGGCCTCGGGCGTTTCGCCGGGGTCGAGTTTGCCACCCGGAAACTCCCACAGACCGGCCATTTTTTTACCCTCCGGCCGGCGCGCCAGCAACACGCAGTTGTCGATGTCGATCAGCGCGCAGGCGGCAACCAGCAATAACGGCTTCTTGCCGGGCAGGGTCGGCTCGGTCGGGATGGGCGTCGCGGTTTCGCCGAACAGGTCGGAGCGGGCGGCCTCGTAGCACAGCACGCGGGCCTCGGCCCTTCGGGCGGCGGAGTATTCCACCGCCTCGCCCGTCTGGCGAAAGCCGATACGGGCGAGCACCGCCATTGATCCGGGGTTGTCGGTGAAGACGTTGGCCTCCAGCCGGTCGATCTCCAGGTTGGCCATCGCCCAGCGGACAAAACGGTGCGCGGCCTCGGTCGCGACCCCGTGGCCCCAGAAACGTTTGCCGACCCAGTAGCCGAGCACGGCATCTCGCGATTTTGGGTTGATCCGCACGCCGATCGCGCCCAGCACCATTTCCCTTCCGTCATCCTGGCCGGTGATGGCGAGGTGGTATTGGTTGCCCTCGGCGATCTTCTTCCGGGTGATGGCGATCCAGTCGTCGGCCATTTCGCGCTGATACGGGAACGGCACGACAGACAGGTTTCGAGTGACCTCCCAGTCGTTGATCAGCCGGTGAAGCGCCTCGGCGTCGTCAGGCCGGAACGGGCGCAGCACCAGCCGCTCGGTGGCGATCGGCGCGAAGTTGTCTGCCGAGCGCTCCGGCGTTACGGGCGCGGGCTTCGGCTTACGCGCTTGCCTAGGGCGCGGTTCAGCTGCGATAGCTGCCATTGATGTCGATGTAGCCATGCGTCAGGTCGCAGGTCCAGGCGGTGGCTCGGCCGCGGCCGAGACCCAGATCAATCTCGATGCCGACCTCGCTGCCCTTCATGTGCGCGACCACCGGCGCCTCGTCGTAGCCCGGCACCACACCGCCGTCGCGCGCCATCCAGGTGCCGCCGACGGCCACCGAAATACGGTCGCGGTCGGCCGGCTCGCCGGCCTTGCCGACCGCCATGACAATGCGGCCCCAGTTGGCGTCCTCGCCGGCGATGGCGGTTTTCACCAATGGCGAGTTGGCCACCGACATCGCGATCTTTTTGGCCGATTTCGCGGTTACGGCCCCGGTCACGTCGATGCGTACTAGCTTCTGCGCGCCCTCGCCATCACGCACCACCTGCAGCGCCAGGTCGAGCAGGACCTCATTCAGGCTGGTGGCGAAATTCTTCAGCGCCCGGTTACGGGCCGCGTTGCCGTCGGCGGCGGGGATGCGGGAGTGTTTTGCCTGGCCGGTCGCAAACAGCAGCACCGTGTCGGAGGTCGAGGTGTCGCTGTCCACCGTCGTGCAGTTGAAGCTGGCGGCGACGCCGGCGCGAAGCATCGTCTGCAGCGCGTCAGCGGGAATTTTGGCGTCAGTGAACACGAAGCACAGCATCGTCGCCATGTCGGGCGCGATCATGCCGCTGCCCTTGGCGATGCCGGTGATGCGCACCGTGGCCTCGCCGATCTGCGCCG
>JAYTTA010000363.1:0-5343 GCA_043745345.1 Acetobacteraceae bacterium
GCTGCTGAATCGCCGATCGAGCCGGCCAACCACAACAAACACCAACCACAAAACACCGGGAGAACGTCCATGCGACTGTCACGTCGTGGGCTGCTGGCAACCGCCACCGCACTAACCACAGTACCGCTTGCGCCGGCGCGCGCCCAGTCGCGGCCAAAGATAAAGATCGGCGTGTTGACCGATCTGTCCGGCACCTACCGCGACAACACCGGCCCGACCTCGGTCGCCGCGACCAAGCTGGCGCTGCTCGACTTCGGTATTCCCGGCAAGGATTACGACGTCGAGGTGCTCGCCGCAGACCATCAGAACAAGCCCGACATCGGGGTCTCAATCGCGCGCCAGTGGATCGACAGCGACGGCGTCGATGTCATCGCCGACGTGCCGACCTCCTCGGTCGCGCTGGCGGTGGCCGAAGTGGTGCGCCAGAAGGACAAGATCATGCTGAACGCGTCGGCCACGGTATCGTCGCTGACCGACCAGCAATGCAGCCCGAACACCATCGTCTGGAGTTTTGACACCTACGAGAACGCACATTCCACCGGCAACGCGGTGGTCAAGGCTGGTGGCGACTCATGGTTCTTCATCACCGCCAACTACGCCTTCGGCCACTCCCTGGAGGAGCTGACTTCGGATGTGGTCCGCAGCGCCGGCGGCAAGGTCAACGGCACGCTGCGCTATCCATTTCCTGAAACCACCGATTTTTCGGCATTCTTGCAGCAGGCCGGGGCCAGCGGCGCCAAGATCCTCGGCCTCGCCAACGCCGGTGCCGACACCGAGAATTGCATCAAGCAGGCCAAGGAGTTTGGGCTCGACAAGAAGATGCAGATCGTGCCGATGCTTCTGTTCCTGCAGAACGTCAACGCGCTTGGCCTCGATGTGGCGCAGGGGCTGATCGGCACCGAGACGTTCTACTGGGATCGCGACGACCGTACCCGCGCCTTCACCAGGCGGCTGCTGCCGTTCTCACCCAAGAACTATCCGAACGAGGCGCATGCCAGTTCCTATTCCAGCATACTTCACTACCTTAAAGTCGTCGCCGCGATGGGGCCGGCCGAGGCAAAGCGCAGCGGTGCCGCGACCATTGCGCGGATGAAGGCGATGCCGACCGAGGACGACGCGTTCGGCGCCGGCTCGATCCGGGCCGACGGCCGCGGCTCATTTCCTGCCTACCTGGTCCAGGTCAAGACCCCGGCCGAAAGCCGCGGACCGTGGGACTACTACAAGATCCTGGCAACCACCGAGGCCGAGAAGGTGCTGCATCCGCTCAACCCCAAGTGCAACTTCAAGGTCGGCGCTTAATTTGTCGGCAAACTTTACGCTTTCGTTAATAGACAGAAAGATTCAGACACAGACCGTTGAAATCGTGCTGTACTTTTGATGGCACGCCTCTTGCTAGTAGTATGTCGCTGACAACCTGCTGCTATTTCATATCGATCCTTTAGCTTCAGCCTGAAGTTGCAAACGCGACATTCGCATTCAGACCGTGCTTCGTTTTCGAAAGATTTTCTGTCCACGTCATTTAAACGTCTGACTGTTTTCAGCCTCGCACTGACCGCCAGCGTTACCGCTGGCGCGTCAGCCGCGACACTCGTCTGCGACAGCCTCTAGGGTAATCTGCGCCAATGGAATTCCGGTTCCGGCAGCCCGGTCATCGTGATTTCACTCGGTGCCGCTTCCGTCGCCCTCAGCCTGTGCCGCCGCAAGTTCATCTGAGGCTGCCCAAAGACCCGGTGCTGACGAAATAAAAATTTCGGCGGCGTCGCGCGATCAGCTAGCCGTCTCGGGTGTCAATGCCTCGACACTTCCGCAACCGGGAACTTCTACGTCGGTCAGTACCCGCCAGGAACCGCCCATTAGGATCTCACTCGGGCGGAACCGCGCCTTGTAGGCCATTTTCCGGCTCTCGGCGACCCAGTAGCCAAGATACACGTAAGGCAAGCCAAGCTCGCGGGCGCGTTCGATCAGCCACAGGATGGCGTAGGTGCCAAGCGACCGGCGCTCCAGCCCGGGCAGGAAGAAGCTGTAGACGGCGGATAGCCCGTCACCCAACCGATCCGTCAGGCAGGCGCTGATCAACCGATCATCGGCATCGCGGAACTCGCCGATAAAAGTCTCGATCGGCGTGTCCTCGACCATTGCGCGGTAGTCGTAAAAACTCATGCTGGCCATGTCGCCATCACCGTGACGGATTTTCTGGTAGGCCTGAAACAGCTGGAACTGCTCGGCCGTAGCCCGCGCCGGCACCTCATAGCCCTCCAACCCGGCATTGGCCCTGTGGATCTTGCGCAGTGTCCGATCGGGCTGGAACGTGGCAACCGGAATGCGGATCGGCACGCAGGCCTGGCAGGACGGGCAGACCGGCGCATAGGCGATGTTGTGGCTACGGCGAAACCCGGCCCGCGACAGCCGGTCATGCACCGCCTCGGCATCGGGCCCGGTGATCTCGGTGACCACCTTGCGCTCCGTCCGGCCGGCGATGTAGGGGCAGGGCAGAGGCGCCGTGGTGTAGAAGAATTGCGGCCGGCGCGGTGATTTATAGTTCATGCCTCAACCAGTCATTCCATCCCACAGCAGCGTGATTTTCAGGGCATGTTCCAGTAGCCGGCGGGTAGGGTCAACGCCCGTTTGCGGATCACCACCAGGCCGCTGAGGATATCGTGCAGCGCCCGGCGGCGCTGGGTGAACAGCGCGACCAGCAGCAATGGGAAGAACAGGGCCAGGGTCACGTAGTAGAACAACGTCCACACCGCTGCCTCGACCCAGTTCGGCGGCGCCATGTCATCGTTGCGCCGAACCTGAAGTCCCATCATCGCCTGGCCGGGGGTCGCCGCCATCGCACTGGAGAGGAACAGCCAGTTATAGATGAACGGCACCGCCGCCAGGCCGGGAAGGACGACAAAGCCCAGCCCCAGGGTCACCACCCCGAACGCGGCTATCATCAGCCACAGCGTGACGGTGATGATGCCGATCAGGACCATGTCGATGCACCAGGCACCGAACCGCCGCGTCAGCACGCCGTGCGACAGCGCCTCGTCCTGTAGCTTGGCTTCGCCAACCGTGTTCATCGCCTGTGTCATGGTCAGGCATCCTTACAGGAATGTTTTGCGTGCCGTCAGCCGGGTTCCAGACGCAGCGTGGCGGTGATCCGCCCGGGAACCGCGCCCAAGGTGACAGTGTCGCCGTTCTGCCATCTGGATATGAAGTCCCACGCGTGCCGGGACAAGGGATTGCCCGATTGTCCCGGCGCGATCACGAACCGGCTGTGATCAAGTTCGGCCAGATCATACACCGCGCGGTAGGAAGCGCCATGGACACTGTCGAAATCCGGCGCGCGGCCGCCCTGCCGGTTGAGGGTCGAGTCATCCCCGGAAACGGATATGCGCGCGGAAAACAGTCCGCCCACCACCGGCAGCCGGCTAAGCACCGGATGGCTGAACACCGCCTGATGCGCGGTCCCCCAGCGCCACGCGGCCGGGTCGCCGCCATACATGGCCGCCAACATCTCGGTCGCCTGCACCAAAGCCTCGCGCAGCACCGGCGTGCAATCGCCGCCGCACCAATGGGCACCGGCCGGGGTGAGCGCATAGGCCACGGTTTCGTGCAGCGGCCCGGCGGCGGCTGGCGGAATGCCGGCCTTAGCCAGCAGCAGCGCACCAAACCGGCTCACCCACATGTTGAAGATCAACGGCTGCGGCAGCTCCATCGCCATCTCGCCGTTCCAGCCTTCGAGCAACGCCAGCGCCTTTGCCGGCAATCCGTCCGGCGACCGGATCGCCATCATCGCCGGCAGCACCTGCTCCGCAAACGCGCTTTTCCGGTCCATCTGCATGCGCGCGAAACCCTCGACCGTGTGGCGGTCGGTGGCATTCAGCAGGGTGCGGATGCGCCGGGCCCGCCAGTCACCGAACCAGTCACGGCCGAGAAAGACCGGAAAGTCGGTGGCGGCCACGCGTTCGTTGGCGTTCAGCAGCCGTCCGCTGGCTGGCGCCACGAAGCGCGGCAGTTGCACGCCCTGTGCCATCCCGATCCAGTCATGCTCGCCGCTGGCACCTGGAACCGCCTGGGCACCGTCGCCGGACCGGCGCACAGGGATCCGGCCGGTGACATACAGCGCGATGCCCTGGCCGTCGGCGACCAGCATGTTCTGCGCCGGCGAGGTGATCAGATCCGCCGCCCTGCCGGCCTGCTCGATATTGGTCGCCTTGTTCAGCGCCTGCAGCCCGGTCGCCGCGGTGTCGCTGGCGCTCAGATTGGCCATGGCGACCGCGAGCACCGGTTTGTGGCCCTCATTGCCAGAAGCAGTGTCCAGGTCGGAGATCACCGGACCATGGCGGGTTTCGCGAACAACCAGAACATCATCCGGCCGGCCACGCACCTTGATCCGTTCCTCATGGACCTTGAACGCGGCCGGGCCATCGGGCGTCAGATAGCCGCCTTCTGCGGTCGGCGTCTCAACAAAGATGTCCTGCACATCGGCGCCGGTGGTCGTGAAAGTCCAGGCGATGTGGCCGTTATGGCCCATCACCAGAAACGGCACACCCGGCGCGGTGGCGCCGACCAGCAGGCTGTCGGGAGTCTCGATCCGTGCCAGATACCAGATGCCGGGCTGGCCGAACGCCAAGTGCGGATCGCCGGCCAGCAGCGGCGCGCCGGTGGCGCTGTGACGCCCGTCCACCGCCCACTCGTTGGAGGCGCTCGGCGGCTGGGCATAGTCGCCGGGAAACGCCGGCAGCCCGGCCAGCAGCCGGCCGGCGATGCCCGACAGCACATGGTCGGGAAAGTCATGCGGCACTGGCACCAAAGCCGTGTGGGGCGGCAGCACGCCGCTGTCAGGCGGCCAGACCTCGTTGAGGATCTGCGGCGACACCGATCCGGCAACCGACAGCCGGAGCAACTCGGTGCGCCAGTTGGAGCTGAGCCACAGCCCCATCATCTTGCCCCACAGCAGGCTGTCGACCACCTCCCACGGCCTGGGCTGGCCCAGCAACACGAACTCCAGACCACTGAACCGGCCGCGCGCGCCAATCCACGCGTTGACGCCGCGCGCATAGGCCTGCATCAGCGCGAGCGCCTGCGGCGACAGGCTCGCCAAGTCTATTTCGGCCCGGCGCTGCAGGCCGAGCACCCGCATTGTACGATCGAACGGAAGCGTCGCGGGGCCAAGCAGCTCCGACAATTGTCCCTTACCGCCACGCCGCATCATGTCCATCTGGAACAGCCGGTCGCGGGCATGAACGAAGCCGAGCGCCGTTGCCGCGTCGATCGCATTCGCAGCCCGGATACGCGGCACGCCGTCCTGGTCGAACGTAATGTCGATCGGTGCCGACAGTCCGGGTATCGATG
>JAYTTA010000364.1:0-5272 GCA_043745345.1 Acetobacteraceae bacterium
CGTCGGGTTCGTCGGGTTCGTCGGTGGCAGCGAGGCCGGCCGAGGCGTGCCGGGCCGACTTCCACGAGTTCTGCGGGGGAATACGCCCGGGTGGCGGGCGCGCGATGATGTGCTTGCGCGAGCACGCGATGCAGTTGTCCCCGACGTGTCAGGAGTCCCTCCAGGCAATGCGGCGTTAGAGCATTTTACGGTGGCCCGTCGCGAGCGTCCCCGAAAAACGAGAGACCAGACACTTGGGTCGGCGGTAACCCTAATCAATTGAAATAACTAGACAAACCTCGAGCGGGCGAAGGAATTTCGAACCCTCGACCCCAACCTCGGCAAGATAAGGGGCTGCATGCCCCTGGACCCCGCCGGGGAGCGCATTCCCTAAGTCAGGCGGGTCTGGGGCCGCTGCCCCAGCGGGTCCAGGGCAGAGCCCGGCCTTGCTGCTAGCCGCCGATGCAGCAGGAATGCCGGAATTCCCAAAAGCGCGATGCCTGCGGCGCAGAACAGCGCGCCCTCGGCGCCGCCATAGGAATCCGCCGCCCGGCCGCACAGCGTCGGCACTACGGTGCCGCCGACATAGTACGTCGTGTAGAACAGCGACATGCCGACGGCGCGGTTTTCGGGTCGGGCGGAGAGCGTGCCGGCAGCCATGATGACGCTGGGATGGATGCAGCCGACCACACCGACCAGGAAGGCGCAGATCAGCGGCCAGTTCTCAAAGCCGAGCAGCGCCAGGCCGATGGCGAGTGCCGCGGTGCCGACTAAAAACAGATTGAGGTGGCCGAACCGGTTGGCGAACCGGCCGCCGAGCAGGATCGCCGGCACGTTGCCCCAGGTCGCGATGGTGATCATCAGCGCGATGGCGCCGGCGGTCTCGCCGCGATGGGTGAGCAATGACGGCGCGTAGGCCAGCAAGGCGGAATAGGGTGAGGTGTAGAAGGTCCAGATGGTGCCGGCGAGCATCACCAGGGCGCATTCGCGGCGGCTGGGAAACGAGAACCGGCGCGGCACCGGCGTGGCGTTGGGCGAGGGCCGGTAGAAGCCGATGAACCAGGCGGCAGCACCTGCGGCGAGGGCCGCGCCGAACAGGAAGGCCGCCGGCCAGCCGTAGGCTTGGGCCAGTGGCGGCGCGATCAGCTGCGCCATGCCGACGCCGATCGGGAAGGCCGCGACCGAAACGCCAAGGCCGAACATCAGCTGGCGGCCATGGAACCAGTCGGCCACCACCTTGCCCTGCAGCACGATCATCGCGACCGCGCCGGTGCCCGAGATCAGCCGGCCGGCATAGATGCCGCGCGTGGTTCCAAGGTAGGCCGTGACCAGCCCGCCGACCATCATCAGCGACACGCCGAGCCCAACCATGACGTGCTCGCCGAACCGCCGGCCAAGCAGCCCGAGCGGGATCGAGGCAAGGATACCCGGCAGCATGTAGGCGCCGACCAAGGTGCCGAGCAGGGTGAAATCCATGGCGAAGGCCTGCACCAGGACCGGGCCCAGGCTGCCGACGGTCTGAAACTGGTAGCCGAACGCGATGCGGGAGAAGCCGATGGCGCACAGGATCAGCCATTGCCGGCCGGCAAGGGATTTTTCCTTTGTTTCTCGGCCTGACATCTCATCCCCGCTGCATCAGCGAACATAGGGTAGCCGACCCGCGGTGGGGTGCCTATCTTGCAGTCATGTCCGATCTTCCCGTTTTTCTCGACCCTACCTTGACGAGCGGCGATCGCCCGCCGGTTCCCGCCGTCGTCGTGGCCCATGGCATCACGCCCTTCCACCTGCCCGGCCGCCCGGTCCGCGGCCGGCTGATCCGGCTTGGGGTCCTGGCCGACGCGCTGTTGACGCGCCACCACCACGACCCGGTGGTGACACGGTTGTCGGGCGAGCTGCTGGCGCTGGCCGCCGGCCTCGCCTCAGCGCTGAAGTTCCAGGGCTCGTTCAGCATTCAGGCCAAGGGCGACGGGCCGCTGCCGCTGGTGCTGGCCGACTGCACCGACGCCGGCGAGCTTCGCGGCTACACCCGCGTCGATGCCGAGCGGCTGGCTGAGATGCTGCGAGACGATCCAGCGCCCTCGGCCAAGAAGCTGCTCGGCGACGGCTATTTGGCCTTCAGCGTTGATCCCGGGCCGGGACGCGAGCGCCACCAGGGGCTGGTGGCGATCGAGGGCGACAGCCTGGCCGACATGGCGCTGCACTATTTCGCTGTATCGGAGCAGCTCGCCTGCCGCGTCCAGATCGCCTGCGAGTTTTCCGATGCTGGCTGGCGCGCCGCCGCGCTGATCCTGGAGAAGGTCGCGGGCGACGGTGGCATAGCACCTGACCTGCAGCCGCCGGAGCCGGACCAGGAGGAGCAGGACGAGGCCTGGCGCACCGCATTGGCACTCGCCGGCACCCTGACCAAGGCCGAGCTGCTGGACGATGCGATTTCGCCCGAGCAGCTGATCTTCCGGCTGTTCGGCGCCGAGGGTGCTACAACCGACCTGGCGCGCGCGCTGTCCTATGGCTGCCGGTGCTCGCGTGCGAAACTCGGCCGCGTGCTCGGAACGTTCCCCGCCGAGGACCTGGACCACATGGCAACGGAGGGCGAGATCGTCATGACCTGCGAATTCTGCAACCTCGATTTCCGGTTTCCACGCGACACGGTGAACGGCCGGGCGACATCGACGTGATCCGGCAGGTCGCCGGGCTGGGGATGGTCCTGGCACTGGCGGCATTGGCTGGGTGCGCCACGCCGCCGCCGCCGCGCCTATACGAGCCGGTCAGCTACGACTACCTGCCTCAGTTGAGGCTCAACGTCGAAACCGTGGATGTCGAGGATCGCTCCGCCGTGGCGGGTGTCGGCGATGTCACGGCGCGGGCACCGATCGCCCCTGTTGCGGCGCTGCGCCAGATGGCGGCCGACCGGCTGAAGGCGTTCGGCAGTACCGGTCATGCCAATCTGGTAATCCGCGCGGCCTCGCTGGTCCGCGGCAGCGACCGGCTTGTCGGCCACATGAGCGTGGAACTCGATATCTACACGTCTGACGACAACCGGGTCGCCTTCGCCACCGCCGATGTGCTGCAGAACCATATCGGCGAAACCGACGACCTGCGTACGGCGCTGTATGACCTCACCAACCTGATGATGGCGAAGATGAACGTCGAGCTGGAATTTCAGGCGCGGCGGTCGCTCAAGGACTGGCTGCTGCCTGACACGCCAAGCGTCGTTCCGGCGCCCGTGCTGCAGGAGGATCTGGCGGCACCACGTAGTTAAGGCGCGGATAGGGCGGCGCCCGGCCGTGTTCCTGCTGACATGGCGCCGGAAAAACACTATCTCTCCTGCCAACGCCAGCTGGGCCATTCCGCCCGGCCGTCGCGAAAGCCCGAAATGACCGACACGCCCCTCGACCATATCCGCAACTTCTCGATCATCGCCCATATCGACCACGGCAAATCGACCCTTGCCGATCGGCTGATCCAGGCCTGCGGTGGGCTGACCGACCGCGAGATGACCAACCAGGTGCTCGACAACATGGAGCTGGAGCGCGAGCGTGGCATCACCATCAAGGCGCAGACGGTAAGGCTCGTCTACAAGGCCCACAACGGCGAGAGCTACGTGCTGAACCTGATGGACACGCCGGGCCACGTCGATTTTGCCTACGAGGTCAGCCGGTCGCTGGCCGCCTGCGAGGGTTCGCTGTTGGTGGTCGACGCCAGCCAGGGCGTCGAGGCGCAGACCCTGGCCAACGTCTATCAGGCGATCGAGGCCAACCACGAGATCGTGCCGGTGCTGAACAAGATCGATTTACCCGCTGCCGAGCCTGAAAGGGTGAAGCAGCAGATCGAGGACGTGATCGGCATCGACACCTCCGACGCCGTCGAGATCAGCGCCAAGACCGGGCTCAACATCGAGGGCGTGCTGGAGGCGCTGGTGACGCGGCTGCCGCCGCCGCGCGGCGATGCCAGCAAGCCGCTGACGGCACTGCTGGTTGATAGTTGGTACGATCAGTATCTCGGCGTGGTCATCCTGGTGCGGGTGCGCGACGGCCGGCTGCGGCGCGGCCAGCGCGTCCGCATGATGGCCAAGGGTAGCGTGCACCATGTCGAGCAGGTCGGCGTGTTCACCCCCAAGATGGTGCCGGTCGACGACCTCGGGCCGGGCGAGATGGGCTACATCACCGCCGCCATCAAGACCGTGGCCGACTGCAACGTGGGCGACACACTGACCGACGACCGCCTGCCGGCAACGGAGGCCCTTCCGGGCTTCAAGCCGTCCATCCCGGTGGTCTGGTGCGGGTTGTACCCGGTCGATGCCGATGACTTCGAGAAGCTGCGCGAGAGCCTGGGCAAGCTGCGTCTGAACGATGCCAGCTTTCATTATGAGGCGGAAACCTCGGCGGCGCTTGGCTTCGGGTTCCGGTGCGGGTTCCTCGGTCTGTTGCATCTGGAGATCGTGCAGGAGCGGCTGACGCGCGAATTCGACCTCGATCTGATCGCGACGGCGCCGTCGGTTGTGTATCACGTGCACCGCATCTCGGGCGCGATGGAGGAGTTGCATAACCCGGTCGACATGCCCGACCCGAGCCAGATCGACCACATGGAAGAACCCTGGATCCGCGCCACCATCATGGTGCCGGACGAGTATCTGGGATCGGTGCTGACCCTGTGCAGCGAGCGGCGCGGCCAGCAGCTTGATCTGACCTATGTCGGCGACCGCGCCATGGCGGTCTACAAGCTGCCGTTGAACGAGGTCGTGTTCGACTTCTACGACCGGCTGAAATCGGTGACGCGCGGCTATGCCAGCTTCGACTACCAGATGGACAGCTACGCCGAGAGCGACCTGGTGCGGATATCCATCCTCGTCAACGGCGACCTGGTCGATGCGCTGAGCTTTATCGCCCACCGCAACGCCGCGGAAACGCGCGGCCGATCGATCTGCGCCAAGCTTAAGGACCTGATCCCGCGGCAGCTGTTCAAGATCGCCATCCAGGCAGCGATCGGCGGCCGGGTGGTGGCGCGCGAGACGGTCGGTGCGCTGAGCAAGGACGTGACGGCGAAATGCTACGGCGGCGACATCAGCCGGAAGCGGAAGCTGCTGGACAAGCAGAAGGAAGGCAAGAAGCGGATGCGCCAGTTCGGCAAGGTCGAGATTCCCCAATCCGCCTTCCTGGCGGCGCTGAAAATGGACGCCTGAACGGCGGCGCTTGCCACGTGGGCGGGCGCTGCTACTTTGCCGGCCCGGTGACAGCCGGACGGAGGGATGGCCGAGTGGCTTAAGGCGCACGCTTGGAAAGCGTGTGTGCGTGAA
>JAYTTA010000365.1:0-5220 GCA_043745345.1 Acetobacteraceae bacterium
TCGCGCGCGACCAGCACGCAGGCGCCGCCAGAGCCGCCGAGGATGAAGCCGATGCGCAGCACCTGCGGGCAGATAATTACCGCGCGGGCACGGCGCAGCATGGATCGCGGGTCTTTGGCCGACGACGGCAGCAGCATCTCCTGCACCGTGAGGGTGGCGCGGTCGACCATCACCTGCTGCTCGGATTGGGCCATCGCCGGCCGGGTCGCGAACGCCAGCAGCAGGAGGGCGGCGAAATGCGGCAGCTTGAGGCGCATGGGTTCACTCCGGATGTTTGCGCCAGGGCTTTGGGTAAAGCCGTTCAGGCTGGCGATTGCGGCGAAAGTTAGCCTAGCGCTTTTCGATCGTGCAAACGAGTGGTGAAATCGACGCGCGGACAGGCGCTTGGAAGATTTCCTGAAAGCACTGTCTCAATGCGGCATCAACCTGTTCCATGGTCGCCCGAACGCCCAGCGCGTGCAAGCTGGTGACGCCGTGCCCGGCGATCCCGCACGGCACGATGCCGGAGAAATGGTCGAGGTCGGGTGACACGTTGAGCGCTACGCCATGCCAGCTCACCCATTTCGTCACGCGGACGCCGATGGCGCCGATCTTGGCCTCCTTGCCCGTCCTTGCGTCAACGATCCAGATGCCGACCCGCCCGGCCCGGCGCTCGCCGGTGACGCCGAAACGGGCAACGGTCGAGATAAGCCATTGCTCCAATGCGTGCACGTAGCAGCGTATGTCGCGCGCCGGCACGCTCGCATGGACACGGTCGAGGTCGAGCATGACATAGGCGGTGCGCTGGCCGGGACCGTGATAGGTCCATTGCCCGCCGCGGCCGGCGGCGAACACCGGAAACCGGCCCGGGTCGGTGAGTTCGCCGGGTTTGGCTGAGGTGCCGGAGGTGTAAAGCGGCGGATGCTCGACCAGCCACACGCATTCCGGCGCGATGCCGGCGCGGATGTCGGCAACACGCGCGGCCATGCCGGCAAGCGCCTCTGGGTAGGGTACAAGTCCTTCCGCGACCTCCCACTCGATAGGTCTCCCGACCGGCAACGGTTCAGTCATTGATCCCAGAATCCTATTCAGCTATACCCCGCCGCCTACCGTGCGGTCGTGGCGAAATGGTAGACGCGCAAGCTTGAGGTGCTTGTGGGGGAAACCCCTTGGAAGTTCGAGTCTTCTCGGCCGCATAACCGTCTCAACACATGAATATTGCCAGCGATGCCAGGCCCGCCCATCCTGACAACCAGGCTGGGAGACGGGAAACAGATGTCGATGGACGACGACTTTCGTAAGGCGGCACTCGACTATCATCGTTATCCGCGACCCGGAAAACTAGCCATCGAGCCGACCAAGCGCATGGCCACGCAGCGCGACCTGGCGCTGGCCTACTCCCCCGGCGTCGCCGCTGCGTGCGAGGCAATCGTCGCCGATCCACAGGCTGCGTATGACCTGACCGCGCGCGGCAACCTGGTCGCGGTGATTTCCAACGGAACCGCGGTGCTCGGGCTCGGCAACATCGGCGCCCTGGCCGGCAAGCCGGTGATGGAGGGCAAGGCTGTCCTGTTCAAGAAGTTCGCCGGCATCGACGTGTTCGACATCGAGGTCAATGCCACCGATCCAAAACTGTTCTGCGACGTGGTGGCAGCGCTGGAGCCGACTTTTGGCGCGATCAACCTGGAGGATATCAAGGCGCCCGAGTGCTTCACGATCGAGGCCGAGTTGCGCGCCCGGATGAACATCCCCGTGTTCCATGACGACCAGCACGGCACCGCAATAACGGTCGCCGCGGCGGTGCTGAACGCGCTGCTGATCCAGGGCAAGAAGCTTGCCGACATCAAGCTGGTGACATCGGGCGCTGGCGCCGCCGCTTTGGCCTGCGTCGACCTGCTGGTCTCGATGGGTTTGCCGGCTCAGCACGTGACGATGACCGATGTCGATGGCGTGATCTATGCCGGACGCAACAACCTCAACGAGACTCACAGGCGTTACGCATGGGCGACCGAGGCTCGCACGCTGAAGGATGCGCTGCCGGGCACCGACTTGTTCCTGGGACTTTCGGCGCCGCGTGTGCTGAAGGCCGAGTGGCTCGGAATGTTCGCGGAAAAACCAATCATCCTTGCGCTGGCCAACCCGGAACCCGAGATCCTGCCCGAGGCGGTGCGTGCCGCCCGGCCCGACGCGATCATCGCCACCGGCCGCAGTGACTACCCCAACCAGGTCAACAACGTGCTCTGCTTCCCGTTCATCTTCCGCGGCGCGCTCGACGCCGTCGCCAGCACCATCAACGAGGCGATGAAAATCGCCGCGGTGGAGGCGATCGCCGGCCTGGCACGGGTCGAGGCGAGTGAAGTCGTGGCCGCGGCCTATGGCGGCAGCGCCCCGGTGTTCGGACCGGACTACATAATTCCAAAGCCATTCGATCCGCGGCTGATCCTGGAGGTCGCGCCCGCCGTTGCCCGCGCCGCGATGGCGACCGGCGTCGCCCGCCGCCCGATTGTGGATTTCGACGCCTACAGGCGTGACCTCGAACGCTTCGTATTCCGCTCTGGTCAACTGATGCGGCCGGTGTTCGAGGCCGCTAAGGCTTCGCCCAAACGCATCGTCTATGGCGAGGGCGAGGATGAACGCGTGCTGCGCGCGGTGCAGACGCTGGTTGATGATGGCATCGCCGAACCGATCCTGATCGGCCGTCGCGCCGTGATCGAGCGGCGGGTGCGCGAAATGGGTCTGCGCATGGACCTGCACGAAAGCGTTCGCGTGCTGGATCCGGAAACCGACGACGCGGTGTTCGGTCCCTTGGTCGCCGACTACCAGCGCCTGGCCGGTCGCCGCGGCGCGCCGCCCGATGCCGCCGCGCGGCGGGTGCGGACGCGAAGCTCGGTCGCCGCCGCCATGCTGCTGCATGCCGGCATGGCCGATGCCGCAATCGTCGGCGGTAGCGGCAACTGGTGGCGCCAGGTCCAATATATTCTACCCATCATCCCGCGGCGCGCGGACGTCGATCGCGTCTTCGCGCTGTCCTGCCTGATCCTGCAGGCGGGTGCGCTGTTCATCACCGACACCCACATGGTGACCGACCCGACCGCCGAGCAGATCACCGAGATGACCCTGCTCGCCGCCGACGCGGTGCGCGATTTCGGCATCGTGCCGAAAGCCGCGCTGCTGTCGCATTCGGCGTTTGGCGCCTCGGACAGCGACAGCGCGCGAAAGATGCGCCGGGCACTGGCGATGATCCGTGCGCGCGATCCATCGCTGGAGATCGACGGCGAGATGCATGCCGACATGGCGCTGTCCGAGGTCATCCGCGATCGCGCGGTGCCCGACAGCCGGCTGACGGGCACCGCCAACCTGCTGATCATGCCGACCATGGATGCGGCCAACATCTCCTACAATCTGTTGAAGGCCGCCGCCGACGGGCTTCCGGTCGGGCCGATGCTGCTGGGCATGAGCAAGCCAATCCACGTGCTGGTGCCGAGCGTCACAGCGCGCGGGATCGTCAACCTCAGCGCATTGTCGGCGCAGGCCGCCGGCGCCAGATCGGTCCATGTTTCTGCCTTGGTTTCAGCGGAGTTGTAGAGTTGCTCTGGATCGCATTGGCGCTGGGTGCCGTGTTCCTACTGGTGGGGGGCATGCGGGCGTTCGAGAGCGCACAGGTCACCACCATAAAGTCGTTCGCGACCTGGGTCGGTATTCTCGGCGGGCTGACCCTGATGGTGATCCTGTTCCTTACCGGCCGCGGCGGCATTGCGATGACTGGGCTGATGGTGATCGGGCCGATGTTGTGGAGCCGGCTACGCACCGGCCAGCTGCCGTTCCTCGGCGCCGGGAAGGCGGGCACGCCGCCGCCGACCGCCAACAGGTCGGGCTGGATGAGCACCGAGGACGCAATGCAGGTGCTCGGCCTCAAGCCCGGCGCCACCAAGGCCGAGATTCGAGAAGCGCATCTTCGGCTGATGCGCACCGCCCACCCCGACAGCGGCGGGTCGGACTGGCTCGCCGCCCGCATCAACCAGGCCCGCGACGTGCTGGTCGGCAAACGCAAGTAACGGCTACAACAGCTGCCAGGTCGAACTGGCAGCTGCCATGTCGCGGCCCTCGGCGTCGTAAAGCCGGCTTTCCAGGAAGTTGATGCTGCGGCCCTTCTTGAGGAACCGGCCCTCGGCTCGGATGGTGCCGGTGCGGGCGGGGCGCAGGAACTGAGTGCGCATTTCCAAGGTCATGCCGGCGCCGACCGCGTGGGTCAGCAGATGCCCCATCGAGATGTCCATGACCGTCGCGATCAGGCCACCATGCAGCGAGCCCTGCGGGTTGTACATGAAGTCCAGCACCGGCATCTTGACGGTGCAGGTGTCCTCGCCATAGGCGATGTCGAGGTCGAGCAGCCGGGCCAGAAAAAAAGTGCCGAAACCCGGCGAGTGAGTGGCCAGCGCCTTCTCGAAGGCAGCGCGTGCGGCAACATGGTCCATGTCTGCTCCTATCAGTTGGATGGCTCACGGATGCGGCGCCACGTCTCACGCGCCGGGCGCAGCAGGCGGCGCACCCACGCCGCGACCTCGCCGATCTCGGTCAGCTTATCGGTATGCCGATGCAGGGTGGCGATGATCTCGGCCAGGTTCTGCTCGCCCTCCATCGCGGCGGCGCCAGCGTCCTGGAGCGGGCTCGAGGCTGCCAAGCCGCCGCCGGCGACGGCAAATTCGATTTGCCGGCGGGTGTCTTCCAGATTGTCCATCAGCAACGCCAGCCGCACCGCCTGCAACGCCTTGGCGTCGCGAAAGCTCGTAGTGCCGCGTTGCAGAAAAACGAAGAACTCAAACGCATCCGGTCGATCCATCCGCTCAACCCGCCAGTCGATCGCGCCGACTTGGCCGAGTTCCAGCATGGCCAGGGCAAACCCGGCCGGGGAGAACTGCCAGGCATGGTAGTCGGCATAGGGAGCCTCATCGGAAAAGCGCGCGTTGACGTCGGCTGCGGCGGCGAACGGGTCCATCAGGCTGGGCCGCGCGGTCGGGCCCGGGCTCCAGCCAAGCGCGCCATCCATCGTCGCCGAGTAGGCCATGTGGTTCCAGGCGGTTCTTTGCGTGTGCCGCGTTCGCCCGGCGGCATGGGCCTCCAGCAGGTCGCCGGTCATCGTGGCACTGCGGAAATAGTCGAAGCAGAACCGCCGGTCGGGGATGGCGAGGGCGATCACGCCGTCTGGCCGCAACAGTTTTTCTGCCGACTTCAGGAAGCCGA
>JAYTTA010000366.1:0-5213 GCA_043745345.1 Acetobacteraceae bacterium
GCGCTGGTGATTGTCCATGTCATCGTGCGATATCCCTGGCACGTCGCCTTCGCGATGTTGGGGCATTGCCGGGTTGGTGCGCCGTCTGGCAGGTCGTCACCCCGCGAAAACCTGCTCACGACAGAGATCTCCATTGCCGACGCCGCGAGCTATGCGCCGACGCCTTCAGCCGGCTGGCCCACGGCGGCATGGCCGCTTGCGGGCTGCTGGTCGCCAGCTCGCTCGTCTTCGCACTGCCTCAGCTCGGGCCGGTGCTGCCTGTCAACGGCGGCCAAATCAACACCACCGAGGCGCACCTCGCATTCAGGCTTTTGGATGCCCGGCGATGAGCAGTCGAACCGTTACGTAACATTCCAGGATAGTTTCATGTTGAAGTCAAATCTATGTTACAACCTCGGGTTAAGAGTTTTCTGTGCTACATCAGCAACAAGGGAACTTTATTAGCTAAGATCAACTTAGTTATCTGAAAAGTGTATTTTAGGAATATCTTCGCAGAGTAAGTCAAACAACGCTTCTAAACTCTGGCATGGAGATCGGGCAGAACATGAACATTGATAAAAACGACTATGCGACCGGGCAACAGCCCGCTTTCCTATACACCAGCAAGCTGATGTGCAGATTGATCCAGGGTGACGGCTTCGCCCCCATAGAGGTTGGTATCGGTGTTATGCTCGCGGCTCTTGCAACGATGCGAACAGCGCACTCGCGAACCGAACTGGCCGAGCTTCTTTATCGTTATGCTGATGAATACGCCGTGCGCGCGGGAGACATGTAAGCGCCCGCATTTAATGCCGATGACGGCGATCCAGTCGCCGGTGAACGCTTACGGCTTCTTGTTTGGCCTTTGGTCCAGGTCCCGCGGCTATCTCTCGGTCACGGAGGTGAAAGTGGCCTGCCGACCCGCCAGGAACTCCGACCGGTTCCGCCAGGTGGTATTCTCGAGATAGTCCAGAGGCACGTGCAGAACGTTGCGGCCCGTCACGGCTGGAGTCGCACCCTTCGCTGCTTCCCGTCCAGCCATTGAAAGCGACGGCGCTTTAGCGGGCGAGGCAAAGTAAGAGTGATCTTGGCGTGGGTCGGTAATCGTCATCCGCATCCGTGTGGCTCAGCTTCAAGGTGACCTGAGCCACTGAATACCCGCTGGGCGTCCGCTTGATCGCGGGTGCCGGCCGATAGATGATGAGAAACCCGGTAGCTGACTTTTCGCACAGGGTCGCTGTCGTCGCTTTTGGAGAACGCCATGAAGGTCGGCTTTATTGGTCTCGGCACGATGGGTGCCGGCATGGCCGCCAACCTCCAGAAATCCGGGTTCGAGCTCGTCGTCAACGACATCAACCAACAGGCCGCTTCCCGGCTCGTGTCGGGCGGCGCGATTTGGGCGCCGACGCCCAGAGATGTCGCGGCGCAGTCGGACGTGATCTTCAGCTCGCTGCCTGGACCGGCGGAGGTGGAGGCGGTGACGCTGGGTGACGATGGCCTGATCCACGGCATGAAGCCTGCCTCCGCCTACTTTGACCTCTCGACTAGCTCGCCGACACTGATCCGCAAGATCGCCGCCGAATTTTCGAAATTGGGCGTTCACGCGCTGGATGCGCCGGTCAGCGGTGGCCCGGCCGGGGCGAATTCCGGGAAGCTGGCGATCTGGGTCGGCGGCGAGCGCGCAGTCTTCGACCAGTTCAAGCACGTGCTGGACGGGTTTTCGGACGCGCCGTTCTATGTCGGCCCGGTCGGCGCCGGGTCGGTCGCCAAACTGGTGCATAACTGCATGGGCTACATCGCTACCGCCGGTCTCGCCGAGGTCTTTACCCTCGGCGTCAAGGCCGGGGTCGAGCCGCTGGCGATCTGGGAGGCGGTGCGTCAGGGCGCGATGGGCCGCCGCGGCATGTTCGAGCGCGTCATCGACCAGTTCCTGATCAACCAGTATGAGCCCGCCGCCTTCGCGCTGCGGCTGGCGCACAAGGACATGACGCTCGCAACCAATCTCGGCCGTGAGATGAAGGTGCCGATGCGCCTGGCCAACCTCGCTTTGGAGGAAATGACTGAGGCGCTGAACCGGGGCTGGGGTGCCCGCGACAGCCGGTCGATGATGCTGCTGCAGAACGAGCGGGCGGGCGTCGAGATCGCGGTCGATCCCGGCCGCATCAGGGCGGTCCTGGCCCGGGCATGAGCAAACCGGTCGACGAGATCGTCCGGCGCCGGCTAGCCGCCAAAGCTTTGGGCGGCGAGGCGGCCGTCGCCCGCCAGCACGCCCGCGGCCGCCTCACGATCCGCGAGCGCGTCGACGGAGTGCTTGACCCCGGCAGTTTTCGCGAAATCGGCCCGATCGCCGGCACCTCCGAGCCCGGCGACAACGGTGCGCCGGAAAAGTTCACACCGGCCAACTTCGTGCTCGGCTTCGGGCGCATCAACGACCGGCCGTGCGTCGTCGGCGGCGAGGACTTCACAATCAACGCCGGTTCGCCCAACTTGGGCGGCCTGCGTAAAAGCATCTACACCGAGGAGCTTGCCTGCCAGTACCGCATCCCACTGGTCCGCCTGCATGAGGGCGCCGGCGGCAGCGTCACTGGCAGCGCCGGCAAAACCGGAAGGCCGTCGCCGCCGGAGCCGGTATACTCGCCACATCGCTTCGCCTCCGTCGGCCGCGCGCTGGCCAGCGTGCCGGTGGCGTGTGCGGCACTCGGCGCCGTTGCCGGTTTGCCGGCGGTGCGGCTGGTTTCCTCGCACTATTCCGTGATGACCCGCCACACCGCGCAGGTGCTGGTCGGCGGCCCCGCCTTGGTCGAGCGCGCGCTTGGCCGGTCGATCACCAAGGATGAACTCGGCGGCGCCCACATCCATGAGCGCAGCGGCGTCATCGACGACGTGGTCGAGGACGAGGCAGCCGCCTTCGCCGCCATCCGAACTTTCTTATCGTTCCTGCCACAGAACGTCTGGGAGCTGCCGCCCGCTATCGACTGCACCGACGACCGCGAACGCGCCGAAACCTCGCTGCTCACCATCGTGCCGGAAAACCGCCGCCAGGTGTTCGACATGCGCCAGTTGGTTCGCGGCGTCATCGATACCGGCAGCTTCTTCGAGATCGGCCGCCGCCACGGCGCCGGCCAGATCACCGGCCTCGGACGCCTCGCCGGCTACCCCGTCGGCATCCTGGCCAACGACTGCCGCCAGCTCGCCGGCTCGATGACCGCTGCCGCGGCGCGCAAGATGCGTCGGTTCGTCGAGTTCTGCGAAACCTTTCACCTGCCGGTGCTCAACTTCGTCGACGAACCCGGCTTCATGATCGGTCTCGATGCGGAGCGCGAAGGCACCGTACGTGCCGGCGCCGCCGCGGTGCTCGCGGTCGCCCTCGCAACCGTGCCCTGGGCGAGCATCGTGGTGCGCAAGAGCATGGGCCTCGCCGCCGCCGCGCACTACTCTGAAGGTGCCTACATCCTCGCCTGGCCCTCCGCCGAATCGGGTGCGCTCCCGGTTGAAGGCGGCGTCGCCATCGCCTTTCGCGATGAAATCGCTGCCGCGCCCGACCCCGCCGCCCGCCGTGCTGAACTGGAAGCCGAATTCTCCGCCCGCCGCTCGCCATTCCCGCGCGCCGAGGCGCTGGCGGTCCACGACCTCATCGACCCGCGCGAAACCCGAAGCAGGCTCTGCGACTGGATCGATCTGTCCTGGCCGCTGCTCACGCACCTGCTCGGCCCGACCCGCTTCTCCTATCGGCCTTAACCCCGCCCTAACAACGGACAAACAAATGCCCGGCCCCCTGCACGGCTTTCGAATCCTCGACCTCAGCGCTGTCATCTCCGGCCCCTACGGCACCATGATCCTAGCCGACCAGGGCGCCGACGTGATCAAGGTTGAGCCGCCGGCCGGCGATTTTACCCGCGTCGCCGGCAACAAAAGCGGCGGCATGTCAGCGAGCTTTCTCAATAACAACCGCAACAAACGCTCGATCGTCGTCGATCTGCGCCACCCGGACGGCGCCGGCGTCATCAAGCGCCTGGCCGCGACCTGCGACGTCATGGTGCAGAACTTCCGCCCCGGCGTGGTCGACCGGCTCGGCGTCGGCGAGGAAGCCATCCGCGCCGTCGCGCCCACCATCATCTACGTCTCGATCACCGGCTTTGGCGAAACCGGGCCGTTCGCGCAAAAACCGGTTTACGACCCGATCGTCCAGGCGCTGTCCGGCCTCGCCTCGGTCCAGGGTGGCTCCGACGCCGAGCGGCCCCGCCTGGTGCGCACGATATTGCCCGACAAGCTCACCGCCATCACCAGCGCCCAGGCGATCACCGCCGCGCTGCTGGCACGCGCCAGAACCGGCATCGGCCAGCACGTCCGCCTTTCGATGATCGACGCGGTCGTCGCTTTCCTGTGGTCGTCCGACATGGGCGCACAAACCTATGTCGGCCGCGAAATAAGCCAGCAACGCGCCGCCAGTTTCATCGACCTGATCTACGAGACCAGCGACGGCTTCATGAGTGTCGCAGTGATGACTGACGCGCAATGGACCGCCCTGACCCAGGCTTTTAACCGTCCCGAATGGCGGGCCGACCCGCGCTTCGCCACCACCGAACTTCGAGACCTCAACATCAACGACCGTCTGGCGCTGATCCAAGGCGTGCTGATCGAAAAGCCGACAGCCGAATGGATGGAAATCCTTAACGCGGCCGGCGTGCCCTGCGCCCCCGCACTGGCACGCCGGGACATGATCCACCACCCGCAAATCAAAGCCACCGGCATCGTCGTCGAAACCAGCCACCCCCAAGCCGGCCTCCTGCGCCAGGCCCGCAACGCCGCCCGGTTCAGCCTCACCGAACCGGAATATCGCAACGGCGCTCCTACCCTCAATCAGGACCGCAACAAAATCTTGGAAGAAGCAGGATTTAGCGCAGAAGAAATCAAGCAATTAAGCAGTGGGGCGCTGCCCCACGCCCCGTCGGAATAGCGCCCCGGTGCGCCTGACTATTGGCCCGTGAAGACCGGACGGCGCTTTTCCAAGAATGCGGTGCGGGCTTCGCGGTGGTCGTCGGTCTGCGACGTGCGGGCCTGGTGAACGGCCTCCATCTCCAGCACCGCAGCCAAGGGCTCGGTCTCGGCCGCATGCAGGTTGCGCTTCATGTAGCCATATGCCACGCGCGGACCGTCCGCGATACGACGCGCCAGCGCCGTGGTCTCGGCCAGCAGATCAGCGTCATCCACCACGCGCGACACCAGCCCTATCC
>JAYTTA010000367.1:0-5205 GCA_043745345.1 Acetobacteraceae bacterium
AACGAGCATGATGCCTGCGGCGTCGGCTTCATCGCCAACATCAAGGGCCGAAAATCTCACGACATCCTGCGGCAGGGTTTGCAGATCTTGGTTAATCTCGACCACCGCGGCGCCGTTGGGGCCGATCCGCTGGTCGGCGACGGTGCCGGCATCCTGATCCAGTTGCCAGATTTGCTGCTGCGCGACTGGGCAGGCGGGCAGAAGCTCGACCTGCCGCCACCCGGCAAATATGCGGTGGCGATGTGCTTCCTGCCGCGCGACCAGGCGGCGCGCGACTATGCGGTCCAGCTCATCGGCCGGGTGATCAAGGCCGAGGGCCAGACGGTGCTCGGCTGGCGCGACGTGCCGATCAATCTGGATGGCCTGGGCGAGCGCGTCATCGAGACGATGCCGGTGATACGTCAGGTGATTGTCGTCGCCAACCCTGCGATGCGCGACCAGGATGCGTTCGAGCGCAAAATACTGACCATTCGCAAGCAGGTGCTGAACAATGTTCGGGCACTTTCACACAAAAGCGATCTGCCGGGCCTCGGCGAGCTCTACATGCCGTCCTTCTCCACCCGCACTGTGGTCTACAAGGGCCTTCTGCTCGCCGGCCAGGTCGGCAGCTTCTTCGCCGACCTCGGCAACGAGCTCACACAGTCAGCGCTGGCCCTGGTGCATCAGCGTTTCTCGACCAACACCTTTCCGTCATGGCGGCTGGCGCACCCATATCGCTTCATCGCCCATAACGGCGAGATCAACACTGTGCGCGGCAACGTTAACTGGATGTATGCCCGCCGCCGGTCAATGTCGTCCGACCTGATCGGCCCCGACCTCGATAAGATGTGGCCGCTCATTCCGCATGGCCAGTCCGACACCGCCTGCATCGACAACGCACTCGAGATCCTGGTTGCCGGCGGCTACTCGCTGGCACATGCGATGATGATGCTGATCCCGGAGGCTTGGGCCGGCAACGCGCTGATGGATGCCGAGCGCCGTGCCTTCTACGAGTATTACGCGGCATTGATGGAGCCGTGGGATGGCCCGGCCGCGATCGCCTTCACCGACGGCCGCCAGATCGGCGCGACGCTGGACCGCAACGGTCTGCGACCGGCCCGCTACATCGTAACCAGGGACGATCTGGTTATCCTGGCCTCCGAGACTGGCGTGCTCCCGGTTGCCGAGGATCGCATCTTGCGCAAATGGCGGTTGCAACCTGGCAAGATGCTGCTGATCGATCTGGACGAGGGCCGGATCATTGGCGACGATGAGGTCAAGTCGAAGCTCGCCAGAGAGCATCCGTACGAGGACTGGCTGAAGCAGACCCAGGTCAAGCTGGAGGAGCTGCCGGACCCGGAGGGCGAAACTCCGAGCCAGCCGGCCAACGATCCCTCGGCGCTGCTCAACGTGCAGCAGGCATTCGGCTACACGCAGGAAGATCTGAGCTTTTTTCTTGGCCCGATGGCGGCTTTCGGCGACGATCCGATCGGCTCGATGGGTGCCGACACCCCGATCGCCGTTCTGTCGCGCCGGCCCAAGCTGCTTTACAACTACTTCAAACAGAACTTCGCCCAGGTTACCAATCCGCCGATCGACAGCACCCGCGAGGAGCTCGTGATGTCGCTGGTGTCGATGATCGGTCCCAGGCCCAATCTGCTCGGCCACCACGCCGGCACGCATTTCCGACTGGAGGTAACGCAGCCGATCCTGACCAACATGGATTTGGAGAAGATCCGCGCTATCTCGACCGATATCGGCGCCGCCTTCCGCGCCCAGACAATCGTCTCGACATGGCCCGCAGCCGAGGGTGCGGCCGGGATGGAACACGCTGTCGCGCGGCTGTGCCGCGAGGCGACCGAGGCAGTGCTGGAAGGCTATAATATTCTTGTGCTCTCGGATCGTGACGTTTCCAACGACCGTATCCCTGTACCGGCGCTGCTGGCGATCGCGGCCGTGCATCACCACCTAATCCGTCAGGGTCTGCGCACCAGCACCGGCCTGGTGATCGAGACCGGCGAGGCGCGTGAGGTGCATCATTTCTGCGCGCTGGCCGGCTACGGCGCCGAGGCGATCAATCCATACCTGGCGTTCGAGACGCTGGACCGGCTGCACGAGCAGAACAGCCTGAAGATGCCGGCCTACGAGATGCGTAAGAACTACGTAAAGGCGATCGGTAAGGGCATTCTCAAGGTGATGTCGAAGATGGGCATTTCGACGTATCAGTCCTATTGCGGTGCTCAGATATTCGATGCGGTTGGGCTGTCCACCGCCTTTGTCGAAAAGTGTTTCACGGGCACCGCGACAACGATCGAGGGGGCCGGCATGACCGAGATTGCCGAGGAGGCGGTGGCGCGCCATGCGGCCGCCTATGGCGAAAACCCGATCTATGCCGAGATGCTCGATGTTGGCGGCGACTATGCTTTTCGTCTACGCGGCGAGGACCATGCTTGGACACCGGAAAGCGTCACGGCCCTGCAACACGCGGTGCGCGGCAATGCGCTTGACGAGTATAAGATTTTTTCCGGTTTGATCAACGATCAGAGCGAGCGGCTGCTGACCATCCGCGGACTGATGGGCTTCAAGTTCGCCGAAAAGCCAATTCCGCTGGACGAGGTCGAGCCCGCCGCCGCCATCGTCCGCCGGTTCGCCACGGGAGCGATGAGCTTCGGCTCGATTTCACGCGAGGCGCATACCACGCTGGCGATCGCAATGAACCGCATCGGCGGCAAGTCCAACACTGGAGAGGGTGGTGAGGAGCCGGACCGCTACCTACCGCTGCCGAACGGAGATTCGATGCGTTCGGCGATCAAGCAGGTGGCATCGGGCAGGTTCGGCGTAACCATCGAGTATCTTGTCAATGCCGACGACATCCAGATCAAGATGGCCCAGGGCGCCAAGCCGGGCGAGGGCGGCCAACTACCCGGCCACAAGGTCGACAAGAATATCGCGCGCGTCCGCCATTCGACGCCGGGGGTCGGACTGATCTCACCACCGCCGCATCATGACATCTACTCGATCGAGGACCTGGCGCAGCTTATCCACGATCTGAAGAACGCCAATTCACGAGCTCGCATTTCGGTGAAACTTGTTTCCGAAGTCGGCGTCGGCACGGTTGCCGCCGGCGTCGCCAAGGCGCGCGCCGACCATCTGACGATCTCTGGCTTTGAGGGCGGCACCGGTGCCAGCCCGCTGACCTCGCTGACCCATGCTGGGTCGCCTTGGGAGATCGGATTGGCCGAGACCCAGCAGACCCTGGTGCTCAACGGCCTGCGCGGACGTATCGCGGTGCAGGTCGATGGCGGATTGCGCACCGGCCGCGATGTCGTGGTCGGCGCATTGCTCGGCGCGGAGGAGTTCGGCTTCGCGACCGGCCCGCTGATCGCCGCCGGCTGCATCATGATGCGAAAGTGCCACCTGAACACGTGCCCGGTCGGTGTCGCGACCCAGGACCCTGTACTTCGGAAAAGGTTTACCGGCCAACCCGAGCACGTCATCAACTATTTTTTCTTCGTTGCCGAAGAAGTCCGGGAGTTGATGGCTCAACTCGGCTTTCGGTCGTTCATCGAGATGGTCGGCGCGGTCGAACGCCTGGACACCCGTCGGGTGCTTGATCACTGGAAGGCCAGCGGCGTTGATCTGTCGAAAATTCTCTACCTCGCGCCGCGCATCGTCGGTGTCGCCACCCACAATAGCGAACGGCAGGACCATCATCTTGAGGATGCGATGGATAACGGCATTATCGCCGCTGCCCAGGACGCGATCGAGAACGGCAATCCGGTGCGCATGGAGCGCGACATCCGCAACGTCAACCGTACTGTCGGCGCGATGCTGTCGGGCGAGATCGCGCGGAAGTATGGCCACGCCGGATTACCGGAGGACACTATCGCGATCCGGTTCCGTGGCACCGCCGGCCAAAGTTTCGGCGCATTCCTGGCGCGCGGCGTGTCGCTGGAACTGACAGGGGACGGTAACGACTACGTCGGCAAGGGCCTGTCCGGCGGCCGCGTCGTGGTCCGCCAACCGCCGTCGGGGCGCGATCCCGCCGAGAACATCATCGTTGGCAACACCGTTCTTTATGGCGCTGTGGCTGGCGAGGCATATTTCGAGGGCGTCGCCGGCGAGCGTTTCGCCGTGCGCAACTCCGGCGCCGTCGCGGTGGTCGAGGGCACCGGCGATCATGGTTGCGAATACATGACCGGCGGGGTCGTCGCGGTGCTCGGCGCTACCGGCCGCAACTTCGCCGCCGGCATGTCGGGCGGAATCGCTTATGTCCACGATCCTGAAGGCCGGTTAAGCCAACTTTGCAACATGGCCATGATCGATCTGGAGCCGATCACCGCGACCGAAATCTCGGCTGACGATACTGAGCGGCCACGTCAGCGCTCGGTCTCTGTCGCTGATAGTGGCATGGGCGACCCGCTGCGATACGATGCCGAGCGGCTGCGTATCCTGATCGAGCGGCATCTGCTGTTCACCGGCAGCGCCCGGGCCCGCGCCATGCTCAATGACTGGCAGACGACGCTGGGCCACTTTGTGAAAATCACGCCGAAGGACTATCGCCGCGCGCTGACCGATCTGCGCGCCGAGCAGACCCTGTCCGTCGCCGCGGCTGAATAGGTAGAAAATGGGAAAGATCACCGGCTTTCTTGAAATCGGACGGCAAGACCGCGGCTATGAGAAACCGGAAATGCGTATCCATAATTGGAATGAATACGTCAAGCCGCTAGCGACCGAGCAGGTTCGCGATCAGGCGGCGCGCTGCATGGATTGTGGCATTCCGTTCTGTCATTCCGCCTGCCCGGTCAACAATCAGATCCCCGATTGGAACAACCTGGTCTATCAGGATCAATGGCGCATCGCGCTGGACAATCTGCACTCAACCAACAATTTTCCAGAATTCACCGGCCGCATCTGCCCGGCCCCGTGCGAAGCCGCCTGCACGCTAAACATCGACGACAACCCGGTGACGATCAAGACGATCGAATGCGCAATCATCGATCGCGGATGGCTGGAGGGCTGGATCCATCCGCTTCCGCCTGCGCACCACACCGGCAAGCATGTTGCCGTGGTCGGCTCTGGCCCGGCCGGGATGGCAGCCGCGCAACAGCTTGCTCGGGCCGGCCATAACGTGACCTTGTTTGAGAAAGCCGACCGCATCGGCGGCCTGCTGCGCTACGGCATCCCGGATTTCAAGATGGAGAAGCACCTGATTGACCGCCGGGT
>JAYTTA010000368.1:0-5193 GCA_043745345.1 Acetobacteraceae bacterium
CTCCTTGCTTCATCGGAAATCCTCCACTTTTCCGGAGTAAGTCCAGCAAGCGTGACGGAGAGACTGGCGGCCTGACGACAACCAGGACCAAGCTTAACTCGGTCGCCAAACTGTCCAACCGGATGGGACTACCTCAGACAGACTGATCCAGGCATACGAAGCCCGGATCGCGGCCTTGGACCGTCTGGTTGGCAAGTGGGCGCTCGAACTCGATCTTTTAAAGCGGGCTTTGAAGCATGCTCCCCGGGCAAGAAGCGCGAGCACAGCTTGCAACCCAAACGGCGGCAGCGCCACGTGGTGTCCACCGACAGCGACCATGCCGGACCGATCTTCCCGGACCTGGCCAAGGATATCGTGCCCGATCGCCCGAACCAGCTATGGGTTGCCTTAGCCGACTGGACGAGCCGGATCTTGATAAGCTGCGCTGTCGACTGACCGTGCTGCGCGGCTATTCCCGCCACGCTGGCGCCAAGTCATGCCCATGGTCTATCTGATCCGACATCTTTGTTGGGGCGAAACAGGATCAGCGCGGCTTTACCTTCGTTGCTGGGCCCAATAGCCGCGACGCTGCGGGGTCTGGCCGTCTATGGTGCGAGCGCCCTAACGAGTTGAATGCCCGTTGGGTGTCACGTCTTCGGACAGCCCGATTGCGTGGGTCAGTGCGTAGGTCACGCCGCGCGCTAGCGCCGCTCCCACCAGAACAGAGGAGCCGATCAAGATGATGACGAGCATCCGCATCAGGGGCTTCCTCGACCGACCAGCTTCAGTTTCGGCGGCGAACAGGCCCGCGCGAGCGCGTCCTCCTCGGCCATCACGCTGTTCATAGCCGCCTGCAAGGCCGCGCGGGTGGTGCTGATCGCCGGCGTCAGCGGCGCGCGGACGATGTCGGCGCACAGGCCGAGGGCAGCCAGCGCCGCCTTGACCGGTATTGGGTTGCTTTCCAGGAACAACGCCGCGTGCAATGTCGCCAGAAGGAGGCGAAGGTTGCTCACTTGCGCCAGCTCGCCATCATCCCAGCACCGGTGCAGCTGAGCGCATAATGTGGGAACCAGGTTGGCGGTAACCGAGATGCAGCCATCGCCACCCATCATCCGGTACGCCGCCGCCAACCCGTCCTCGCCGGTCAGCTGCCGCAATCGCGGGCCACACAGCCCGCGCAACCGGGCCGGGCGCGATAGGTCTCCGGTTGCATCCTTCAATGCCACCACCAGGCCTTGGGCATGCAGGGTCTCAACCGTCGCATCGGTGATCGCCACGCCCACCCGCGAGGGCACGTCGTATAGTACTACAGGCAGGTCCGTCGCTCCCGCCACCGCACGCACATGGGCGACGATGCCGCCTTGGGTCGGCTTCACATACGGTGGCGCTGCCAGAAGCAGGGCGTCGGCGCCGGCACGCGCGGCGGCCATCGCCCGCGTGCGCGCGACGTCCGTCGCCATGGCGGTGCAGCCGGCGATCACCGGAACCCGGCCCGCCGCGACTGTCGCCACCAACCGTATCAGACGGATATGCTCGGACAGGGACAGCATCGCCGCTTCGCCGGTGCTGCCGCAGGCCACCAGAGCCCGCGTGCCGCGCAGGATCTGGCGTTCCACCATCGCCGCAAGGGCGGCCTCATCGAGGCGGCCATTGCGAAACGGCGAGACAAGGGCGGTAATTGACCCGTGCAGCCTGTCATACAGGGGGTCACGCATGGCCGGTCACCATCGGCCTGGGACCGAACATCGGCCAATCCGCCAGTATCAGCACGCCCTTGGCAATGCCGCGGATGCATACGGACGAGAAGCCTGAAATGCGGAGCAACCGGGCGATGGCGGAGGCCAGCGTGCCGGTCATGTCCCAGATGACCATGCGCCCGCAGGGCAGCAGGCTGCGCCGGGCGACCGAGACCGCCTGAACGGCCTGATCCAAGTTCGCCACGGCCGGCACCAGCACGATTTCGGCGGGCTCGGGCGCCACCCTGCCATCAGGCGACAAGTGGACAGCCGTGTCGCAGCCGCGTCCGATCAGGCCGCATAGTGCATCCAGACCGGCGGGTCCGGCTGGGCAGATAACAAGGGCATGAGCGCCCTGCAAGGGCTCCGCCGCGTCAAGCATCGTCTGGCAAGTCAGCTTCGCAGTTGACTGGACCCTGGACGCCGCCGGCTGCAGGCGCTGACCCTCCAGCTTGGCTCTGCGGGTAGGGGGCACCTTGATCGTATTGCCGGTCGCAACGAGCAAGTCTCTCTGCACGGCCCGCCTCCTTCAATGTGAAGGTCGGAGGATCGGCTTTGTCGAGTAGGGATGCGATGCGGCACCGGCGGTGCAAGCATAGTAATTACATGTAGAAAGGGCAGCCGATCTGCTGTCAGGTGTGCAGATCACCGACATCGTTCCAACGCGGGGTCACTCCATGGAACAGAGGCTGGATTCACGCTGAGCGGATAAAGGCATGAACATTTGCCCTGCGTCGTCGTTCATAGATCAAGGAGCTTGCATGGATCTGGAGCCGACACCGACTCAAGGGGGTAAGGGCCCCAGCGTCACGCCGCGCGCGGTAACAAAGCGGGACCCATCGCCCACTCCGACGCTGATGTTGGCAGCTTTGGGGATCGTTTATGGCGATCTTGGCACCAGTCCGCTCTACACCTTGCAGACCGTGGTGGCGGCGAGCGGCGGCAAGATTGAGGCGAACGCCGCGCTGGGGATTTTCTCGTTGATCTTTTGGGCGCTGATCCTCACGATCTCGGTCAAATACTGCTTGTTCGTGATGCGGGCGGACAACCGCGGCGAAGGCGGCATTCTCGCCCTCATGTCGCTGATTGGCCTGAACCAGTCGAAGCGCCGGTGGGGCCTCGTCACGGCCGGGCTATTCGGCGCGGCGTTGATCTACGGCGACGGTATTCTGACCCCCGCGATCTCCGTGCTGAGCGCCCTGGAGGGTATCAACCTCGTCACCGACAGCTTCAAGTCCTACGTGATGCCGGCGGCGGCGGTCATCCTGTTCGGCCTGTTCGTGTTGCAGACGCAGGGCACGGCGACGATCGGCAAGCTGTTCGGGCCGGTCATGCTGCTGTGGTTCGTCGTCATCGGCGTGCTCGGCGGATTCAATCTGATCCATCATCCCAAGGCGCTGCTGGGCCTCGACCCGCAATATGGGATTGCGTTTCTCGTCGACCATGGCTGGGCGAGTTTGCCGGTCCTAGGCGGGGTCTTTCTTGCCCTCACCGGCGGCGAGGCGATGTACGCCGACATGGGGCATATCGGCCGTCAGCCAATCCGGGTCTCCTGGTTCGCCATCGTGTTGCCTGCTTTGTTGCTCAACTACGGCGGCCAAATTGGCGTCCTGTTCGATGGTGGCAGCAGCGAGGGAAACCCGTTCTTCCACGCCGTGCCCGGATGGGCGGTGCTGCCGATGGTCGTGCTCGCCACGTTCGCCACCATCATCGCGAGCCAGGCGATCATCACCGGAGCGTTCTCCCTGACCCGCCAGGCGATGCAGATGGGCTGGTTTCCCGGCTTGAGGATCCGCCAGACCTCGGATGAAGAATACGGACAGATCTACGTGCCGGTGGTGAACTGGACCATGATGGTGTGCACGATCCTGCTCACCGTGTCGTTCGGCAGTTCCGACAGGCTGGCCGGCGCCTATGGCACGGCTGTGTCGACCACGATGCTGGCGACGACCCTGCTACTGTACCACGCAATGCGCGAACGCTGGGGTTGGTCCGCCCTGGCGGCGGGACTGATCAGCGGCTTCTTTGTCGTTGTCGATCTCGTGTTTTTTTCCGCCAACCTGCTGAAAATACTGGAGGGCGGCTGGATTCCACTTCTGGCCGGTCTTCTGGTGTTCACGCTGATGACGACGTGGCGCCGTGGAACCGAGGCGGTTCGGGAAGGCCTCGACGACGGCATCATCACGTCCGCTGCCTTTCTCGATCGTCTCAGGGCAGGAGAAATCCCCCGCGTGCCCGGAACCGCCGTCTTTCTGACCCGGGCTGCCCGGCCGGTGCCGCCGATCCTGATCAGGCACGTCAAGGAGTTCGGTGCCCTGCCACGCTCGGCGGTCAGCCTGACCGTTCTCTTCGAGGACGTGCCAAGGGTGCCGAGCGAGGAGCGATTGCAGGTCGAGACGATCGTCGAGCGGTTCTACCATCTGACGGTCCGCTACGGCTTTATCGAAATACCCGATCTGAGTTCGGCGCTGCGGCTGGCGCACGCGCAGGGGTGTGACCTCGATCTCGACGAAGCGATCTTTTTCGGCGCGCGCGACGACGTCGTGCGCGCCGACGTCGGGCGGAAGCTTCCCGCTTGGCGCCAGATGATTTTCTCCTTCCTGTACCGTAACTCCCTCCACATGGCCGATCGCTTCAATCTGGCCGGATCGCGCTTTGTGGAAGTCGGTCGAAGAATACGGCTCTGACTCTTTAACGCGCCGCCTTGCCGGCTCCGTGACGGACAATATAAACAAGGCGGCTTCCAGCGCCGCGATTGGGACCTGTTAGTCTCTGAGCCAATGGCTTGTTCTTGCACTACCCTGTTTCTGCAGTGGGCGGCTTGGATGCTGACAGCCGCGCAATGGGCAGTGCCAGAGCCGTTGACCGAGGCGGTGCGGCCGCCCGCCAAGGTGGCGCCTCGGCATGACCTTCCTCGACCGCACCAAGGCCTGCGTGATCGCCGACGCGATCGGCCGGGTGGTCGCCTTCGTCCTGGCGCCAGGCCAGGCGCACGAGTTGCCGTATGCCGCGGCGCTGCTCGACTGTTTGCCGGGTGTGCCGAAGTGGGCGGTGGCCGATCGTGGCTACAGCAGCCATGCCTTCCGCGAGCACATCTGGAACCTGGGCGCGGCCCGTCATTCCCGACCAAGCGAAACGAGGAAACCGTCGCCTGTCCGGAGTGAACTACAACAACCGCTCGCGCGTCGAGAACCTGTGGGCCAGATTGAAGGAATGGCGAGCCGTCGCCACACGCAACGAGAAAACCGCCCGATTTTTCATGGGCGTGCTTTCCCTCGCCGCCGTCTGCGATTGGATCAAATGCTGACAGGCCCTGATCCTATCCAACCTGACTTCCTTGGCTGTCGTAGGCACCAGGATCGCGGCAGAGGCCGTAGTACAGCATTTACCGGAACCTCGGTCTCGCCGAGGGTGGCCGTATCTATCTTGCATTAAAGCGGCGCTGTTCCAGCTTCGTCCGCTTAAGCGTAGCAGCAGG
>JAYTTA010000369.1:0-19772 GCA_043745345.1 Acetobacteraceae bacterium
ATCGATCCTGGCCCACCTATCCTCGCACTCGGGCTGATCTCGGTGCTTTTCGCTGCCTTCAGCCTGTGGCACCGGCGCGATGTCAAGCGCTTCTTCGCCTTTTCCAGCATCGAGCAAAGCGGCCTGACGGCCTTCGCCTTCGGGCTTGGCGGACGGGGTGCGATCTTTGCCGGGGTGCTGCACATGACGCTGCACACCCTGGCCAAAGCGGCGATCTTTCAGTGCGTCGGCCGCGCGGCGCAGCTGCGCGGCGGCCAGCGTTTCTCCGACATCGGCGGGCTGGTCACCACCGATCGGCTGCTCGGGCTGACGCTCGCCGCCGGCATTATCACGGTCGCCGGGCTGCCGCCGTTCGGGTTGTTCGCCAGTGAGTTTCTTATCACTGTCGAGACGCTGCGGCACTCGTTATGGCTTGCCCTGCCGCTCGCCATCGGGCTGGTGGTCGGCGGCTGGGCACTGATGATGCGGCTTCAGACATTGTGCCTGGGGCCTCCGGGAACCGAAATTCGTGCCGGAAGGCTGCCGGCGCTCCAGCTGGTGCCGGTCTGGCTGCACCTCGTCATCGTGCTGGTGCTCGGGTTGGCGATGCCGGCGCCGGTCGTGGGCTGGCTGCGTGCGATCGCCGCGGGTCTCGGGTGAACGCTTCCGCGATCATCCGTGCCGGGACGGTCATGGCGTGCCGTCCTTGGGCGCGCTACCTGATCGGCACCGACGCCTGGGCGCGGATGGCGGCCGGACTTCCGGCCGAGCCCACCCTGTCCTTGATCGCGCTGTGGGCCGATACGGGCCATGCTCACGCGATCCTGCTGGACGAGGTTTCGCTCGCCGTGCTGCCGGTGTCGGTCGCGGTCGAGGCCGGCTTCTATCCGGCGCTGTCGCCGGCGCGCCCAGCCGCCGCCTGGCTGGAGCGGATGATTTTCGACCTTTGGGGCCACACCGCATTCGGCGGCACCGACCCGCGGCCGTGGCTTGATCACGGGCGATGGCCGAATTTGCATCCGATGGCGTCGCCGCCGCGTGCCATGGGACCACCCGCCGAACCGCCCGAGTTCCTGCCGGCCGAGGGCGAGGACCTGAACCAGGTCCCCGTCGGGCCGATTCATGCCGGCGTGATCGAGCCCGGGCATTTCCGTTTTTCCGCGTCCGGCGAGACCGTCGTGCGGCTTGAGGTGCGGCTTGGCTACGCCCACAAGGGAACGCTTGGCCTGATGCGCGGTAAGCCGGTCCGGGTTGCCGCGCGGTTCGCGGCCCGGCTGTCAGGCGACACGACGGTTGCCCACGCAGCGGCGTTCTCGATCGCTGTCGAGGCGGCCTTGGCGGTTGAAATCCCGGCGCGGGCAAAAAGGCTGCGCGCCGCGATGCTGGAGATCGAACGCGTCGCCAACCATCTTGGCGATGCGGGCGCGATCTGCAACGACACGTCGTTCGCCTTTCTCCATGCCAGGTTCGGGTATCACCGCGAGGCGATGCTGCGCGCCTCGGCAGTGGCGTTCGGCCATCGGCTGATGATGGATACGGTCGTTCCAGGCGGCCTCGCCGACGATGTCTTCAGCCCCGGCCTCAACGAGGTCCTTGTCGCGCTGGCCGCCGTGGAAGCCGAGCTGCCCGAGCTGATCCGAAACATCGAAAACCATTCCAGCCTGGCCGACCGGCTGGTTTCATCGGGGATCGTCAGCGCGGAGCTTGCCCGCCGCTTCGCCGCCGGCGGCTTTGTCGGCCGTGCCTCCGGCCGCGGTTTCGATGCCCGCAGGTTGTCGGTGCCGGACGGCGATGTTTTCCACGTTCGCGTTGCCATGCTGGCTGGTGGCGACGTTGACGCGCGTCTGCGCATCCGCCTAGCCGAGATCGTCGAGAGTACCCGGTTGATCCGACTCAATTTTTCTGACCTTCCGGAGGGCGCCATCTGCGCCACGCTGCCTGAAGGTAATGGTGAAGGTATCGGCTGCGTCGAGGGTTTTCGCGGCGATACCTGGGCGTGGTTGCGGATCGGAAGCGGAAACATCGAAGAAGTATTCCTGCGCGATCCGAGCTGGTTCCAGTGGCCGTTGCTGGAGGCGGCGGTGCGCGGCAATATCCTGGCCGACTTCCCCTTGATCAATAAAAGTTTTAACTGTTCCTACTCCGGGGTGGACCTCTGATGGTATGGCGGCGGGTGCTGCGGTCACTGCGTGCCGGCCCGGCGACGGAGCCGGCCGAGCCGGTTGCCGATGAAACCGTTCTGGCTCTCGCGGCCCGGCTCGATGCGGCGGCGCAGCGTCGGCTCGGCCGGTCACTGGCCATCCGTCATGTCGACGCCGGCAGCTGCAACGGCTGCGAACTTGAGATCGTTGCACTCAGCAACATCGTCTACGATCTGGAGCGCTTCGGGATGCGTTTCGTGGCCAGCCCGCGCCACGCCGACGTGCTGTTGGTGACCGGGCCGCTGACGCGCAACCTGCGTGAGGCGCTGGTGCTGACCTTGGCCGCCACGCCGGACCCGAAATGGGTGGTGGCGGTGGGCAATTGTGGCGTCGATGGCGGGGTGTTCAAAGGCAGCTATGCGGTCGATGGCGGTATCGCCGCGGCAGTGCCCGTGGATCTGTTCATCTCAGGCTGCCCACCGAGCCCGGCGCAGCTGCTGGCCGGGCTGCGGGCATTGCTGGAGGCGAATGTGCCGAAGCTTCGGCTTTCGAAAAATCTTAATGTCGGGAGCCGGTCTGAAAAGCGACCCTGAAAAAGCAACATCGGCTCAGATTAGGATCATCTGAACCGACGCGGCCGCTCAGGTTTTGCGGAAGTCCGGGTGCCGGCTTCAGCTCGCCGGCGTGGTGTACTTTTTCGCGTGGTTCTTGGCGCGATGTGCGGACGCCTTATGGGTGCTTTTGTGCGTCGCCGGCTTAGAAGTGCCGGAAGTCGTGGTGTCGGATGCCGTCTGTGCGACCGCGGCCGGAGCGGCGGCGAACGAAACGGGAATAAGAATTGCGATAGCGGCAAGCAGGCGTGGAAGGCTCATGCGGGGGTTACTCACTGGGGTGGCTCCAGAATGGATTGTTACAATTCAGATGACGGACGAGAAATCGTCGCTAATCATCTGATGAACAATGCGCACTTCGAAGCTGGATTTGCAAGAACTTCCGCCCCGGAAACCAACCTCCACGATTATCAATCGGTCCGTCCGTCAGACCAGTCCCAGCGAGGCGAGGGCTCGCCGTAGGTCGGCGGGAAGCTCATCCAACCCGGCTGCGTCGGGCATCGCCGAAAGGTCGGCCGGCGCCGCCGCGGCATCGAGGTAGCGCCAGCCCTGGAACGGGCGGGTGGCGCGCACCGCCACCGGTACCAAAGCGGGATCGAGCAGCAGGGCGGCGCAGGCACGGCCATCGTCCCAGTTGTCGGCGACGATACCGACTACAAGCTGGCGCACCAGCGTGGCGCCGGCGATGACCCAGTAGATCGACCCGCCATCGGTCAGTTCGGCGGCACGGCGTGGGAAGTTGCGGGTACGATGGCGCAGCGGCGGTTCGGCCGCGGCGCGCGCCTGCTGGACTTGGTTCAGGTGGGTGATGTCGCGGATGCCGACCGCCAGCTTGGTCAGGTGCAGCATGGTCTGGACCTTTAGGCGAATTGCTGCCCTGAGGTGGCGTGATTGCCGAGCCTTATCAAGGCTCTGGTCTTTCTGCGAAGGCGTAAGGCGCCGGATTGCTCGGGCTCATCCCCATCGTAGTGCATGCCTTCATCCACAGCTTGGGACAACAAATTCATCACTTTCTTCAGTGGGTTAGCGAATAGCCTTACGATATATTAATAGGCGTACCGCCGCTCAGTCCACAGAGTTGTCCACAGAAAGCGATTCGAGTTCCAAACGTTCCGCCAGCAACCGCATCAGCTCCCGCCGCGGGGTCCCCGCCGGAATCGGCGGCCGTATCACGATGTGGATAGTACCAGGCAGCTTTCGAAAGGCCCGCCGGCCCCAATGGTTGCCGGAATCGGTCGCAACCGGGATGACGCCGAGCCGGGTGCGGGCGGCAAGTGCCGCGATGCCGGGTTGCAGCGCCAGCGGCGCGCCGGGGTCGGCGCGGGTGCCCTCGGGAAAAATCACGATCTGGCGCTCCTCGCCTGCCGCCCGCTCGCCGCCGGCCATCAGGTCGCGCATCGTCTGGGCGCCCAGCGACCGGTCGATCAGGATAGTGCCTGAGTCCTTCAGCATGCCGCCGAACAGCGGTATCCGCATCAGCTCCAGCTTGGCGACATAGCAACACCGCGGCACCAGGGTGAGCCAGACCAGGGTGTCGAAGGTCGATTGGTGACGCGACGCGATCAGCGCGGCGCCCTGGTTCGGCAAATGTTCGCGGCCGGTGACAGCGACCCGGATGCCGCAGATCGGCCCGAGGCCGGCCAGCACTACACGCGCCCACAGCATCGCGAAAGCCAGCGTGTACGACGGCGCCAGCAGCCGGATCGCGGCGCCGGGGAACACCATCACGAAGGTGACGCCGAAGAACCACCCGTTGAACAGGGCCGAACGCAGCAGGATCATGGTCGCGCACTCCGGCGGTCCGGGACGATGTCGGACAGCCCGATGACCGCAGCGAGGTATTTAGTGAATTCGGTGGCCAGCAGATACAGCCGCCGCCAGCCCTCATAGCCGGGCGGGTCGACCGCCACCGGGATCAACGCGACGTTCGGCAACATGCGGCCGAGCTCGATGCGCGCACGCGGCATGTGATAGGCGGCGGTGACGACGAGCACCGAGCCGATGTTTTCGCGCGCCACCCAATCGGCTGCCTCGAGCGCGTTGCCATGAGTCGATAGCGCGCGCCGGCCGAGCGTGATGCGCCCGACGAACGGCGACGGATCGATACCCGCGTGGGCGGCGAGCCCGGCCAGCTCGGCGCCGCCGCCGATGCCCGACAGCAGCAGCCGGCTACCGCGCCCGGCAGCCAGCAGCCGTAACCCGGTCGCGACCCGGTCAGCGCCGCCGGTCAGCACCAGGATGCCGTCGGCGGAGGCTGTCGGCGCCGGTATCGCCTCGACATGGCGGTCGAACCAGGCAAGGCCGGCCATCCAGGCCAGCACCGGCAGTCCGATCAGCGCCAGCGCCCCTCGCCAACCCGTTCTCATGGCAACCGCCGCAGCCAGCTCCGCACGGTCAGCTGGGCAGTTAGGAAGCCGATCACGCCGGCGGCGAGCGGCAGGGCGGGAAGTGCAAACCAGAGCGGTGCCGGCAGTTCCGGAAAGCCGCCGGCTGGCGTTGCGGCCACGAACGGCGCAGCGAGGTAAGATAGGCCGAGCAGCACCGGCAGCGCCGCTAACGCGCCAAGCCCGCCGCCGATCGCCGCCAGCCGCGTTGTCCGCCGGGCGAACCGGCCGGCGATATAGGCGTCGGTAGCGCCGAGTCCGTGCACGATCTCAATTGCCTGACGCCGCTGCACCAGGCCGGCACGGGTGGCCAACGCCACGACCGAGGCGGCAACGCCAGCGACGACCAGCAGCGCGCCGCCGGCGCAGGCCTGCAGGCTGCGCGCCAGGGTGGCCAGCCGGCCGATCCAGACCTGGTGGCTTTCGACCAGCGTTCGCGGTACCGCCGCGGCCAGCCACCGCTCGAGTTCGTCCAACGCTGGCGGTGGCGAGCCGAGCCGGACCTGGATCACGCCGGGCAGCGGCAGCGCCAGGCGCTCCAATCCGCCGGACAGACCGCCGATCCAGGGCCGCAGCAGCTCGTTCAGCTCGTCGTCGGACAGGGCCCGGGCTGATGTGATGCCGGGCGTTGCCGCCAGCAGTGCCACCACCCGGTCGCGCCGTGTCTGCTGCTTTTCGCCTGGTAGCCCGGCGGCCAGCCCCGGATCAGGCACCTGGACGGTCAAGGTAGAGGCGGCGCCGTCCTGCCAGTGATGCGCCAGCGTGGCGGCGGCAACGAACCCGGCTAGGCCGAGCGCTGCCAGGAACGCCATCGCCGCGACCAGTGTCGGCAGCATGCGGTCGTCCAGCGCCCGGCGCAGGCCAAGCTCGTCGAACCCGCCCGGCCGCAGGCTTTTTTTCACGCGCGCCTTATCACGCGGGGCTGTTTTGGCCGAAGCGAGGGACTGGGCCATCAGCTACGGGCGCCTCACCGAAAGTAGCCGGCCCTGGTCGAGCCGCAGCGCGGGAGCCGGGTGGCGCGCCACCAGTGCCTCGTTATGAGTCGCGATCACCACCGTGGTGCCAAGCCGGTTGAGCTCCTTCAGCAGCTGCATCAGCCGTTCCGCCTGGTTGTCGTCGAGGTTGCCGGTGGGCTCGTCGGCTAGCAGCAAGGCAGGGCGGGCGACCACCGCGCGCGCGATCGCGACGCGCTGCTGCTCGCCGCCGGAGAGCTCGTGTGGACGCGCGTCGGTGCGCCCGTCGAGCCCGACCCAGCCCAGCAGCTCCATCACGTCGACGGTCAGCGCGCCCTCCGGACGGCCGGCCAGGCGCAGCGGCAGCGCCACGTTGTCGAACGCCGACAGATGGCCGAGCAGACGGAAATCTTGGAACACGACGCCGATGCGCCGCCGCAGCCGCGGCAGCGCCGCCCGGTTTAACGTCGAGATGTCGGCGCCAAGGATGGTCAGCCGACCGGCGGTCGGGCGCACCGCTAGGTAGAGCATCCGTAGGACGCTGGTTTTTCCGGCCCCCGAAGGTCCGAGCAGCCAACGGAATTCGCCGTCCGCGAGGAAGAAGTTGAGATCGCGAAGAATTTCGCGCGCCTCCCCGCGCCTGCGGCCGGCACCATCCGGCACGCTTCCGCCCAAGGCGGAAAGCTTTGGATAGCTGAGGCCGACACCCTCGAATCGGATCACCGCCATCGCTCCGCTGGGTTATGCCGGCTTTGATCACGAAACCGGCATCCGCGCCATTGCCCGAACGGGCGCCGTAACGCTAGAACCCATTCGCCCGGCGCGTGTTTCGGGCGGCCGGAGTTCCCTCGTTTCATGCGCCTCGTCTGTCCGTCCTGCAGCGCGACCTACGAGGTCGCCGACGCTATCGTGCCACAGTCCGGGCAGGTTCGGTGTGCCCGATGCGGTGGCGAATGGCGGCTTGAGCGCCCGGCATCCCATTTCGTGCCGCCAACGAGCCCGGAGCCCGAACCTGAGCCCGGGCCTGAACCTGAACCCTCGGCGGCGATCATCGAACTGGCACCCATGTTGCCCCCGTCGCCGCCGGCGCGGCAATGGCCGGACGAAATGTTGCAGAAGATCTCGCAATCGGAGCCGGAAACAGCTGAGTCGGCATCCCGGCAACGTCGAAACATCCTGGCCGCCTGGTTGCTCACCTTGGTGGTGATCATTCTCCTGGTTGCCGTGTTTTTCATCTTTCGAGCCGATATCCAGCGCGTCTGGCCGCCGAGTGCGCGGCTTTTCCAGCTTTTCGGGGTGTGATCTACCCCGCAGTCGCACCGGTCAGCTTTAGGATCAGCGCCTCGTAGGCGGTGAGATAGGTGTCCAGCGCCAGATGCCGTTCGGCGTGGCGCCGTGCGCCGGCCCGCAGCCTTGACGCCAGCGGAACATCCTCCAACAGCTCCAGCATCCTGGCCGCCAGCGCCGCCGGGTCGAAGAACGAGGTCAGCAGGCCGTTGATCCGATGGCGGACGAACTCGCGCACCGGCCGGGTGTCGGAGCCGATGATCGCGCAACCGCAGGCCATCGCCTCACGCAGCGACCAGGAGGTAACGAACGGGTAGGTCAGGTAGACATGCGCATCCGACCGCGTCAGCAGCCCGAGATAGGTACCGTAATCCACCCGTCCGGGGAAGATTATCCGGCCCGTATCGATCCGGCCCGCCAGCTCCGTCAGCATCGCCGCGCGCCAGGTGCCGTGCGGCGGCGGCGCGCCGTAGCTGACGCCGTCGCCGCCGACGATGACCACGCGCACGTCGCGACGCTCGGCCAGCAGCTTGGGCAGCGCGCGCATCAGTAGATGAAAGCCGCGATAGGGTTCGAGGTCGCGGGCGACGTAGGTGACGAGCTTGTCGCTCGGCGCGATGACATGCTCGCCGATCTCGAACGGCCGATGCCCGGTGGGCGACCGGGCCGTGATGCGGCTCGGCGTCCTCGGCTTGCAGATCTCCAGGTCCACCCCCTCGGGCAGCAGCGAGATCTGCGGCTGCGCCCAGATCGGATAGGTCGAAAGCTGCCACTTCGTCGGCGTCTGGCCGTGGATGTTCCGATTTCGGATCGACAGATCCAACGCCAGGAAATTGATCGCGTTCTTGGCCCGAATGCGCGGAAACTCGGCGGGCATGATCGGGAACTCCGGATCGAAGCCTACATCGATGCCCTCGGTCTGATAGAAGAATTCGAAATAGCCGAGCATTGGCACGCCGGGCCAGATGTCGGCAAGGTTGAGCAACTCGCCCCAGCCGTGATGGCCGATGATGATGTCGGGTGTGAAGCCGAGCCGCTTCAGGTTGGCGGCCGCCACCGCCACCACTTCGCCACGGCGCAGCGCGGCATCGAGTTCCTGTGCGCCGGCATGGGTGGCGGCATTACCCGGCGCCGGTTTTCGATAGGGCAGCTTGCGTACGCCGTCGATGGCATTGGCGTTCGGCTCGGTGATGAAGACCAGCTCGTGGCGTTTCGACTTCGCCAGATGGCGCACGAGATGCAGAAACTGGCCGGGGAAGTTCTGGTGGACGAACAGGTATTTCAAGTTTTTTCCGAGCAAGGCAGGGCGCGGCATTTGTATCACACGTCACGGGCTTGCTTTCACGCACACCTTCCCCGTGCTGCCGGCGCCAGTTTGCTTTCAAGGAGACACCCGCCGTGCTACCGGCGGGTGAATGAAACGGATCTTGCGTCATCCCGCCATGTTGGCGGCCTTCGCCCATCTGCTCGGCCTTTACCTCTGGTTCACCTATCTCACCACGCGCTGGATCCTGGTCGGCGGCGAGCACTTGATGCCCCATGTCGGCGTCCCGGTGGTGTGCGCGTTCTGGCATGAGCGGTTGCCGCTGATGCCCAAATTGTGGCTGTTCGCCCGCCACATGCCGGGCGGCGGCAATGGTCGGATCCATATTCTGGTTAGCCGGCACCGCGACGGAAGGTTCATCGGCGCGGTGCTGCGGTGGTTCGGCGTCGATGTCGTGTTTGGATCGTCGTCGCGCGGCGGGGCGGCCGGAACCCGCGCGCTGCTCGGCGTGATGGCGCGCGGCGAGCAGGTCGGCATCACGCCGGACGGTCCGCGTGGCCCGCGCCGTGTGGCCGCCGCCGGCGTCGCACAGCTGGCCGCGCTGGCCGGAGTGATGGTGCTACCGGCCAGCGCCCAGACGTCGCGCCGAAAAACGCTGCGCAGCTGGGACCGGATGATCATTCCGCTGCCGTTCGCGTATGGCGTGGTAGTGGTCGGCGCGCCGGTTTCAGTACCGCGGCATGGCTGGGAGGCATCGACGCCCATTATCGAAGCCGCGCTGACCGAGGCTGCTGACCGCGCCGACCGGTTTTGCGGCAAATGAGTTTTTCCATGCGTGCCTGGGGGCTGCTGACCGATCTGCTGGCGCCGGCGCTGCGCCTGTTGCTGGCGCGGCGCGCAGCGCGCGGCAAGGAGATTCTTTCCCGCTTGAACGAGCGCTTCGGCATCGACGCCACGCCACGGTTGCCGGGCATGCTGATCTGGCTTCATGCCGCCAGCCTGGGCGAGGCAACCTCAATCCTGCCGGTGCTGTGCGCGTTGCCCGCCGACGTGCAGGCGCTGGTCACCACCGGCACGGTGACCTCGGCGGCGCTGCTGGATTGCCGGCTGCCGGAGCTTGGATTGGAGGGGCGGGTGCGCCACCGTTTCGTGCCGCTGGATGTTTCGGCGTGGACCGGGCGGTTCCTGGATCATTGGCGGCCCGATGTCGCTGCCTTCGTCGAGAGTGAATTATGGCCGAACCTGCTCGCTGGATGTGCGGCGCGGAAAATCCCGACGGTGCTGGTCAACGCACGGATGTCATCGCGCAGTTTTGCCGCGTGGTCCCGGTTTCCACCTGTCGCCCGAAAAATTCTTGGCGGGTTTTCCGAGGTCATGGCCCGTAGCGAACCCGATGCGCAGCGCCTGCGGGCGCTTGGCGCGCCGAGCGTGACGATGCCGGGGGACCTGAAATTCGCCGCCGCCCCGCTGCCGTTCGATGCGGCGGAAAAATGCCGGTTGCAGTCTGTGTTGGGCGACCGCCCGGTCTGGATCGCCGCCAGCACGCATCCCGGTGAGGACGAAATAGTCATCTCCGTCCACCGAGAGCTGGCGGCCAGATATCCCGGTCTGCTGACGGTCATCATCCCGCGCCATGCCGAACGGGGTGCCGACATCGTGCGCCATGCGGACGGCCTCGCGGTGTCACGGCGCGCGCTGGGCCAGCCGCCGCCGGACCGGGGGATCTGGATCGCCGACACGATGGGTGAGCTCGGCCTGTTCTACCGGCTGGCACCGATCGTGTTCGTCGGCCGCAGCCTGGTCGCGCCAGGCGGCGGGCAGAACCCGCTGGAACCGGCCCGGCTCGGCTGCGCGGTGGCGGTCGGGCCGTTCTGCAGCAATTTCCTGACATCCAACTCGATTCTGCAAGCCGCCGGCGCGCTGACGCGGGTTGCCGATGCGGTGGAGCTAGCAGCCTGGGTCGGGCACATGATCGACCATCCAGACGCGCGGGCGGCAGTAGGTACGCTTGCTGAAAAGGCGTCAGCTGCCCATGCCGCGCTACCCGGCAAGATCGCGGCTAGGCTTGTGGCGCTGGCGCGAAAGCCGTGATGCATCCGCCAAACTTCTGGCGGCATGGCGCCAATCCCGGCCTGCCTGCACTCCTGTCGCCACTCGCCGCGATCACTGCAGCCATCACCGCAAGGCGCGTGGCGAGGCTTGGTTGGCGTGCGCCGGTGCCGGTGATCTGCTGCGGCAACCTGACCGTGGGCGGCGCCGGAAAAACCACCGTGGCGCTCGACCTCGCCGCCCGGCTGCTCGCGCAAGACAGGCGCGTTCATGTGCTGCTGCGCGGCTATGGCGGGTCGTCGCGCGGCGTTCGCCGGGTCGGCGCCGACGATCCTTTCGCGCTTGTCGGTGACGAGGCGAAGTTGCTGGCGGCGGTTGCCCCGACCTGGATCGGCGGTGACCGCGCGGCCAGCGCGCGCGCCGCCATCGCCGCCGGAGCGGAGGTGCTGGTGATGGATGACGGGCTGCAGAATCCGACGCTGCAAAAAACGCTTTCCCTCCTGGTAATCGATGGTGGCTACGGGTTCGGCAATCGCCGCGTACTGCCGGCCGGTCCGCTGCGGGAAGCCATCGCCGCCGGTGCGGCACGATGCCATGCGGCCGTGCTGATCAACACGGATCAAACCCGGGCGGAACAGCTGTTGCCTGCCGGTTTGCCGGTGTTGCGCGCAGGCCTGATTCCCGAGGCTGGGATTTCCGCATTCGTCGGCAAGCGTGTGCTGGCCTTCGCCGGTATCGCCACGCCAGAGAAATTCTTTTCCGGTATCGAAATCGCCGGCGCCATCGTGGTCGCGCGCCATTCCTTCCCGGACCATCATCCCTTCACGTCACGAGAACTTGTCTCTATCGTTGCTGATGCAACAGCCCTGGACGCGACCGTTGTGACCACGCCGAAGGACATGGTCCGTATTCCAACTTCATCACGCGCCGGTATCTTCCAAGTCGGGATCAGCCTGGAATGGCAGGATGCCGCGGCGTTGGACCGGCTGTTAGCCTCGCTCTGGAACTCGCCTTGACCCGCCTGGCACACTATATCGAGGCGCTGTTGCTGGGTGCCGTACTGGCGCTGCTTCGCGTGCTGGGTCCCGTCCACGCCTCTAACCTTGCCGGCTGGCTCGGGCGCAATCTCGGTCCGGTGATGTTGGTGACGCGCGTCGCCGACACCAACCTCCGTCGCGCGATGCCTGAGCTGGATGACGCCCGCCGCAAACAGATCATCCGTGGGGTCTACGACAACCTAGCCCGCACCATCGCCGAGCTGCCGCATCTCGGCGGCTTCGAACGTACCGGCTCCGGCCCCGGTTTCGAGATCGACCCCGAGAGCGACGCGCGGCTACGGCGGATTTCCGATGCCGGCGGTCCTGGCATCTATTTCACCGGGCATTACGGCAACTGGGAAATGCTTGGACCGTTATCCGCCCATTACGATGCGCCAGTGGCGGTGCTGTACCGTGCCGCCAATAACCCGGCCGTCGACCGGTTGATCAACGGCCTGCGCATGCAGGCGATGCGTGGCCAGTCGGTACTGTTTCCCAAAGGTGCCGCCGGCGCGCGCGCCGCGCTGAAGCATCTCGCGGCAGGCAAGTTCCTTGGTATGCTCACCGACCAGAAGATGAATGATGGCATCGCCGTCGATTTCTTCGGTCGTCCGGCGATGACCGCCCCCGCCGCCGCCGCGCTGGCGCTGCGCTTTCGCTGCCCGGTGATACCGATACGATGCGAGCGCATCGGCCCGGCCCGGCTGCGCATCACCGCCGAGGCCCCACTGGAACTTCCCGATAGTGGGAACCGACAGGCCGATATATGTAAGCTTACGCTAGATATGAATTATACATTGGAGCGCTGGATTCGGAAGGTTCCGGAGAACTGGTTTTGGCTGCATCGGCGCTGGCCTAAGTGACACCGTAGGCAAGAAAGCATGGGGCTCTCCCTCCGCGGGCATTCCAACTGCCGAAGGTGGCAGCCGGAACCTTCGCCCGCTACGCCCTAAACCCCGCCCCACGTTCAAGCATCGGGAGCAGTCGCCCTTTGTAACCCCCGGTCTTGAGGCAGGCGTTCCCGAGCGGGGTTTGGGGCGCGGAGTCCCAACCCTGTTTACGGCTACCTGAAGTCTCGAGTTCCAATCTTGATCCTTCCAACGCTCGCCAACATCGCGGACAGGTCCGAAATCCGATCGGCAACTACATGAATGACCTCGCCCTCGCGCTGCACGCGGCCGTGGCAGGCGATCATGCCGGCGGTCAGCACCAGGCGGCGCTGCGCCTCGAACCGATCCGGCCACAGGATCAGATTGGCGAAGCCGGTTTCGTCCTCAATGGTGAGGAACATGACGCCATGCGCGCTGCCGGGTCGCTGGCGCACCAGTATGATGCCGGGCACCACGACGCGGCTGCCGTGGCGGATGTTCCGCAGATCAGCGCAGCAAATCATGTTTTTGGATCGCAGCTCGCCGCGCAAGAAAAATACCGGGTGCTGGCGAAGGCTAAGACCGGTGCTTCGGTAATCCTCGACGACCTCGCCACCGGCGGCGAGCGGTGCCAGCGCCACTGAGGGTTCGTGGCACTCGGGACTGGAACGGATAGCAGCGGCGAACAGCGGCATCGGGGCATCGCCTAGACCTTTAAGGGCCCACATTGCCTGCCGGCGATTAAGGCCGAACGCGCCAAAAGCGCCTGCCTCGGCCAGCCGCTCCAGCGCGTTGATTTTTACGCTTACGCGGCGCCGTAGGTTTTCAATGTTGGCATAGTCCCGGCCGGCACGTAGGGCGATGATTTGCGCGCCATCGTCATTGGCCAGCCCTTTAGCCATGCGCAATCCAAGCCGCACGGCGAGGTATCGGCCGGATACGGCGGGTTCCAGCGTGCAGTCCCAACGTGACGCGTTGATGCAGACCGGAAAGATATCGACGCCGTGCTGGCGGGCGTCGCGCACGATCTGCGCCGGCGCATAGAAACCCATCGGCTGCGCGTTCAGCAGGGCACAGCAGAAAATATCAGGATGGTGGCACTTCATCCAGGAAGAGGCATAGGCGATCAGCGCAAAGCTTGCGGCGTGGCTTTCGGGAAAGCCGTACGAGCCGAAACCCTCGATCTGGCTGAAGGTTCTTTCCGCGAAGTCTCGCGCGTAGCCTTTGGCGGCCATGCCGTCGATCATCTTGTCGTGGAAATAGTGCACGCCGCCGGTGATCTTGAATGTCGCCATCGACCGACGCAACTGGTCGGCCTCCGACGGCGTGAAGCCGGCGCAGACGATCGCCACCTGCATCGCCTGCTCCTGGAACAGCGGCACGCCAAGGGTTTTTCCGAGCACCGCTTCCAGCTCCGCAGTCGGGTAGTTCACCGGCTCCACCCCGTTGCGCCGGCGCAGATAGGGATGCACCATGTCGCCCTGGATCGGACCCGGCCGCACGATCGCCACCTGGATCACCAGGTCGTACAGCTTGCGCGGCTTGAGCCGCGGCAGCATCGACATCTGGGCGCGGGATTCGATTTGGAAGGTGCCAAGCGTGTCGGCGGCCTGGATCATCTCATACGTCTCAGGATCGTCCTGCGGAATGGTGGCCAGGTCGTGGTACTGGCCGCGGTGCTCGGCTAAAAGATCAAAAGCGCGGCGCATGCAGCCGAGCATGCCCAACCCGAGCACGTCGACTTTCATGAAGCGCAGCTCATCGATGTCGTCCTTGTCCCACTCGATGATCTGCCGGTTGGCCATTACCGCGGGCTCGATCGGCACCAGCTCGTCCAGTCGGTTCTGGGTCAGCACGAAGCCGCCGGGATGCTGCGATAGATGGCGTGGAAATCCGGTCAGTTCGCGGCTCAGCTGCAACGTCAATCTCAGGCGCCGGTCGGCCAGGTTGAGGTTGAGCTCGGCGGCCATTTCCTCGGTGACGCCGTCGCTGTCCCAGTGCGAGACCTGGGAGGCCAGCACGGCCGTGACGTCCTCGGTCAGGCCGAGCACCTTTCCCACCTCGCGCACCGCGCTGCGGGTGCGGTAGCGGATCACCGTGGCGCATAGAGCGGCGCGATCGCGGCCGTAGGTAGAGAAAATCCACTGGATGACGCGCTCGCGCTGCTCATGCTCGAAATCGACGTCGATGTCGGGTGGCTCGCGCCGTTCCACGCTGATGAAGCGCTCGAACAGCAGGTTACCTTGCGTCGGGTCGATCGCGGTGATGCCGAGCACGAAGCAGACCGCCGAGTTGGCCGCCGAGCCGCGTCCCTGGCACAGGATATTTTCCGACTTGGCAAAGGCGACGATGCGGTGAACAGTGAGGAAATAGGCCGCGTAGTCGAGCTGGGCGATTATCGCGAGTTCATGTCGCAGCTGTTTTTCTACACTTTCCGGCACGACCTCCGGATAGCGCCCTGCGGCGCCCTGCCATACCAGATGATCCAGCCGCTGCTGCGCGGTTATCTCGCCCGTCTCATCACGGTATGTCTCGAACGGATACTGATAGCGCAGTTCGGACAATGAGAAAGCGCAGCGTGCAACGATTTCCAGGCTGCGCGCGATGGCTTCCGGGTAACCCGCAAACAGCCGCGCCATCTCTTCCGGCGGCTTCAGGTGGCGGCCGGCGAAACGCTCCCGCCTAAAACCAGCCTCATCGATGGTGCAGCCCTGTCGGATGCAGGTGACGACATCCTGCAGGATGCGGCGGCGCGGATGGTGGTACAGCACGTCGTTGGTGGCGACCGTCGCGACGCGCGCCGCCTGCGCCTGGTCGGTCAGTTGCCGCAGTCGCACGCCATCCCCCGGTCGGTGGCGCAACGTCAAAGCAAGATAGGCCCGATCGCCGAAGTTTCGGCGCAGCCAGATAAGATTTTGAGTGACGGTTTCATTGGCAATGTCCGGCAACAGAATAAAAATCTGGCCTTCGCCGTGCTTTGAAAGATCGTCCCATCCCAGATGGCAGGCACCCTTGCCGGCACGTTGTTTGCCCAGCGACAGCAATCGGCAAAGTCGGGAATAGGCGGCGCGATCGGTCGGATAGACCAACACCGAGGCGCCATCGGCGAGGTCCAGCCGGCAGCCGATGACAAGCCGGATGCCCGCCTCGGCAGCGCGTTTGTGCGCGCGCACGATGCCGGCCAGCGAGTTGCGGTCGGTGATGCCGATCGCGGCCAGGCCCAGCACGCTTGCCTGGGCGCAGAGTTCCTCGACGTGGGAGGCGCCGCGCAGGAAGCTGAAGTTCGAGGTGACTTGGAGTTCAGCGTACATAGAAAGCTATGGGGCTCTGCCCCTGGCCTTTAGAATATCCCATGCAAAAACCAAGCAAGATCCCCGGTCTCCGGATCCACCCCATCCCCCCGGCGATACAGCCAGAACCGCCCGCCCTCCTCGTCCTCGACCTGGTAGTAATCACGCACCGCCAGGGTCTCGCCCTCGCGTCGCCACCACTCGCCGTGTATCCGCTCCGGCCCGTCTGCGCGGCGAACGCGAAAGCGGCGGTGGCGCCAGGTGAAGGCGCGCGGCGGCTCGTCAGGCAGCTTGGCCAGTGCCAACACCGGCTGCGGCGGCGTCAGCAAACGCGCCGGCCGCGGCAGCGAGGCCGGCCAGCCGTTGCCCGATACCGTCAGCGGCGACACACGGCGCACCGAACGCTCGGGCACGTCGGACTCTACCGGCTCGACGCGGTAGACGCGGCCGGCGCCAAGCCGGTTGCTCAGCCGGTCGATCAGGGTAGAAAGGCCGGCATCAGGATGGGACGCGGGATCACTCTCGATCTGACTGTAGGCCAGCCGGCCAGCAAGCGTGACGGCAAGCTGCATCGCCTCGACCCCGGCGCCGGGATCGACCTGCTCGATACGCTCGGCCAGCAGCCGGCCGAGGTGAAAGGCGTCGCGCGACGGCCGGGCGGTGCCAATGCGGATTGTCTGGACCGTGGCGTCGATGCGCTCGAAGGACAGATCAAGCCGGCTGGCGCCAAGCCCGGCTTTTTCGAGCATGACGCAGACCGACGCGGTCAGCCTGGCGATGACGGTGGCGATAGCCGGTGCGGTGCAGATCGGCTCGACGAAGGCCAGGCGCTGGCGGAGGATCTTTATTGGCAGCACCGGCGTGATCGGCTCGAATATTTTCCCCGATGCCTGGTCCAGTCGGCGGCCGATCTCCTGCCCGAACCGCCGCGCGATCGGCGCGCGCGGGACGGCGGCGAGGGCGCTAATCCTGGTGAAACCCAGCCGCCGCAGCGCGCCGGTCATGGCTTCGGGCAGCCGCAGGCCCTCGATCGGCAGGTTCGAGATCGCCTGGATTTGGCAGCCGGGCGGAACGACGGTGATGGCCTCGCCATGGCGCGCCGCCGCGTGCGCACTTCCTGGCGTATCGGCGATCGCCGCGCGGGTGGAGAAGCCGGCCTGTCGGAGGCGGGCAAGGATATCGTGCAGCAACGCCGCCTCGCCGCCGGCCAGATGCGCGCTGCCGATGGCGTCGATCCATACCCCGTCTGGCGGCGCCGGCGCGGTCATCGGCGCATAGCGCAGGCACCAGGCAGCAAGTTCGAAAAGGTTTTCGGCGTCCGCTTGCGGCTGCGCCTCGACCACCGTCAGCCCCGGCAGGATCGCCTGAGCATGGGCCAGCTTCATGCCCGGGCGTAACCCCAGCGCCTGCGCGGCGCGGTCGGCGGCGGCGACGATGCGCCGACCGCCATCCTGCGCCGCCGTGACCACCGGAGCATCATCGGGCAACGCGCGAAGAAGATTGCGGCGCAATCGATCGGTCGGGAACGTCGAAAACCAGACCGAGACGACCCGTCGCATCGCATGCCTCCACGATCCAGGAACCCGGCTCCCCGCCGCGGCAACGCACGAGATCAATCTGCCAGCGTGCCCGGCCGAGCCCCGGCACGCCGGGCGCCCACGGCATCGGCGGATCGGACGGGCTGGCCGCGACTCGCCAGCGCGTGACAGCAGCGTTCGGCTCGGAAGCCGTCGTCTTGTATGGCCGGCGCAGCGCGAAGGCGGTGACGCCCGATGCCTCCGCCGCCAGCTGCAGCCGGCGGGACGCGGTTAAGGTCAGGCGGCCGGAAACCTCGCCGACCACCCCGGCCAGCCCGGCATGACGCAGCCCCTCCTCCATCACCAGCAGCACCGCAGTCGAGTTGTCGGCCTCGGCGTAGATCACCCGGTGAGTGTGAAGCCCGACGCCGGCCAGGGCGGGCGCGAACAGGTCCTGCCGCTCGATCACCCACAGCACACTGCCGGTCAGCCGGGCCAGGATGCCGGCGATGAACAGGGCGGCGGCGGTGTCCGTAACTTCATGCAGGGCGCCTGTCGCCAGCCCGTTGCCGGGCAGGGCTGCATCAATCGGCGGCCAGCCGAAGGCCAGCGAGGCGGGCCGGGCGGAATCGCTTGATTTGCCGCTAACCTGGCCGCGCGTGACCTGCCCGATGCGGGCGCGCAGTTCCTCCATGAGCCGGCCGCGGTCGATGGATGTGGACGTCATGGGTCTGCCCCGGGTTCAGTAGATAAGAACATAACGGGAACAAAACACCGAAGTCCAGCCACAAAGTTGATAACCTCACACCTGTGTGATCTTCTTCGAAATAAACCGCCGGTAACCCTCGGCACGAAGCTCGCAGGCCGGACACGACTCACAGCCATAGCCCCACTCGTGCCGGTGCGTCCGGTCGCCCTGATAGCAGGTGTGGGTTTCCTCCCGCACGAGATCGACCAGTGCCTCGCCCCCAAGCTCGCGTGCCATCGCCCAGGTTTGCGCCTTGTCGATCCACATCAACGGGGTGTGCAGCACGAACCTCGTGTTCATGCCAAGGCTGAGCGCCACCTGCATCGCCTTGATGGTGTCGTCTCGACAGTCTGGATAACCAGAATAATCGGTCTCGCAGACGCCGGTGACGAGGTGCTTCAAGCCGCGACGATAGGCGATCGCCGCGGAAAAGGCGAGGAAAACCAGATTCCGCCCGGGCACGAAAGTGTTTGGCAGGCCGTTCGCCTGCATTGCGATCTCGGTATCGCGGGTCAGGGCGGTCTCGCTGACCCGGCCCAGCACGCCGAGGTCGAGGCGATGGTCCTCGCCCAGACGTTGCGCCCATGGAGCAAATTCCTCACGCAACGCTGCCAGTGTGCGCGGCCTGACCGCAAGCTCGATCGCGTGGCGCTGGCCGTAATCGAAGCCCACCGTCTCGACGTGGGCGAACCGGTCCAGCGCCCAGGCCAGGCAGGTCGTGCTGTCCTGCCCACCGGAGAACAGCACCAGCGCTTTGTCGTTGTTCATTGTGGCTGACCTTTCGAAGGAAGGCTGGGGCTCTGTCCCAAACCCTGCCAACGGACTAGTCCCTTGTGACCCGTTACTTAATAGGCTGCGGAAATTCGCTTTCCGGCACCAAGAACAATCTGATTCGCTGTGCCTGAAGCAATCAGCGGTGTCGGCATGCGCGGAGCGGACGAACAGACTGGAGGGCATCGTCAACTTGTACAGCATTGGCCGAGCTGATGCTCGCGGGTTGTGCGGGGCGCAATGGCGGCTATGCCCTGCGGGTAACGCCGGTGATCTCAGCCCAGGTCTGGAAAGCCTGGGTCCGGGCGGCTCGATACTGAGTGGCTGGGAGGCAATGGCGGCACAGGGGAAAGAGGTTGTTGATCCCGTCATGGGCGGAAAGGAAGCGCTGAGCGTGCCCGGATGACTTGAAGCGCTTCATCTGCCGCTCTCGCCGTCGCGTCGGCTGGTGCGAGTTTTCGGCTCGGTTGTTCAGGCCTTTGTGCTGCCGATGCTCGACACCGGGCATGATCTCCCTCTTTGCCGCACCGTAACTCCTCAGTTTATCCGTGATCATGACCCGAGGGGGACGGCACTGTCTCTTCAGCAGCTTGCGCAGCAGGCGGAGGGCAGCCTCCTTATTGCGCCGGCTTTGGACGAGGATGTCGAGCACCACGCCGTCCTGGTCCACCGCACGCCAGAGCCAGTGCTTCTTGCCCGCGATGGTCACCACGACCTCGTTACAGTGCCACTTGTCGCCAGCACTGGGCAGCCCGGCGGCGGATCTGGTTGGCAATGGACTTACTCCGGAAAAGTGGAGGATTTCCGATGAAGCAAGGAGGGCCCTATGACGCAACAGAAGCGATTTACGAAAGAATTTGAGGACGAAGCAG
>JAYTTA010000370.1:0-19733 GCA_043745345.1 Acetobacteraceae bacterium
GTCGATCGCGTCGCCCGCCTCGCCGCCGCCGCCGGCCACTTCAAGCAGTTCCTGCGCGACCGGCTGCTAGAGCACACCGCCTACGTCCGCGAACACGGCGTGGACCTGCCCGAAGTCGCAGACTGGCGTTGGAGGGGATAAGCGCCGCAGGCAGAAGAAAGCATGGGACTCTGCCCCAAACCCCGCCAAGGGGCCGTCGCGCCTTGCATCCCAGTCACTTAAGAGGGTAGCGCGCCGGGGCGCTACCCCGGCGGGGTTCGGGGGAAGCTCCATTCTTTCTGCCTACGGCGTCAGAGACTATCTATAATGCCTTCGCAGCCCCAACCCGAACTGCACCCAGGTCACCCCCTGGATCAGAAGCTCGACGCCGACCAGTGTGCCCAGCACCCAGAGCCCGGACCAGGGCAGTGCTAGGAACAGCATCACGCCGATCGCCACGCTGAACAAGCCGCCGATCGCCATCAGCCACCACAGATGCAGCTCGCGATGGCTGGTCGCGACGACGACGCGCAGTACGCCGCCGATGACCAGCGCCAGCAGCAGGAACAGGGTGATGGTGACCGAGCCCTCGACCGGTTCCTGCATGATCAACAGCCCGCCCGCGATATAAAGCAACCCGAACACCACGTTGAAGCCGAACTGGCTCCAGGTCTTGGTCATGAACGCGTGGACGAGCTGGAAGATGCCGGTGACCAGTAGCGCGGCGCCGATGAAGATGGTGCTGATCAGCGTGAACGCGACCACATCGCCAAGGGCGAAGAACCCAGCCACGATCGACAGCACGCCGAAGGCGACGAACCAGCCCCACCGGCCGGCGATCGAGGAATAGCCGAGGCCGTGGCGGACGGGGATGTCTGACATGATGGGCGCTCCTGTTCTACTCAGGTCTCTTGGCAGATATTGCGGGCAAGCCACAAGATCAGCACTTGGCAGGTAGCCAACAGGTCGTCCACTTCCATAGCCTCACGCGGGTTGTGGCTGCCGTTGGTATTGCGCACGAACAGCATCGCCATCGCGACTCCGGCAGCCGCGAACGCCGCGCCGTCATGTGAGGCTGGACTGCCGAGATGCAGCACCGGCAGGTTCAGCGCCGCCGCTTCCCGCTCCAGCCCGGCGACGATCGCCGGATCGACCCGCCCGATTGCCGCGCTGGCGCGGATGCCAAGATGGAACCGGACACCGCGCCTCTGCTCGATACCGGCGATGATGTTTTCGACCTCGCGTTCAAGTTTCGCTAGGACTTCGGCGTCATAGGCGCGGACATCGAGCGAGAAGAAAAAAGTTCCCGGCACGATCGTCATGCCGTGATGTTCGACATCCGTATGGAAGCGTCCGAGTGTGCAGGCCATTGGAATGCCGGCGGCTTCCCTCGCTTCCCACAGCGCATCGAGTTCCATGGCGAACTCCGCGCCCGCCATGGCCGCGTCGCGGCGGAACCGCCGTGGCGTGCCGACATGGTCGGTCTGGCCCTCGATCCAGGCATCGGGATAGCGGAAGGTGCCCGGAATGCCGGTGCAGATGCCGACCGCACGCCCCGCCTCGGCCAAGCTCGGTGCCTGCTCGATATGTACCTCCAGATAAGCTCGGATATTTTCCGGCTCCAGCGACCGCTGTCCGGCTGCCATCGCCGCCGGATCGCCGCCACAGTCGCGGACATGGTCGGCCAGGGTGCGGCCGGTATCGCGCCGAACCGCCACCAACGCGCCGCCGGGCAAGGTGCCGAGCGCGCCGCGGCTGCCGATGTAGGAAACACCGAACCAGACGCTCTCCTCGGCCCGGATCGCCATAATCGTCAGGTCACATTCCGGCACGAGGCCAAGCGCCTGCAGACCTGCCGCTGCCGCAAGCCCCGCCAGCACGCCCGCGGCGCCATCGAAATTGCCGCCATGCGGCACCGTGTCGAGATGCGAGCCGACAATCACCCGTGGCGCCGACCGGTTGCGCCCGGGCAGGGTCAGGAAGGCGTTGCCGACGAAATCCACGTCGACGTCCAGGCCAATGTCGCGTGCCACCGCAATCACCGTCTGATGCGCAAGCTGCTCGCCCGGTCCGTATGGATCACGCGTAACTCCTGGCTCATCCAGGCTGTCGGCACGCAGCCGGTCGAACAGGGTCGAAACCATGCCGTGCAGTCCCGCCACCGCCCGCGCCACACGTTCGGCCAAACCATCGTCCATCCCGGCCTCTTTCCCTGCACCGCGATGATGGTAGCCTTGAACCCCGACGATCAAGAAGGTGCCCGCGATGGACTCCACCACCGACATGCTGCGCGAAACGGCAACCAGGCTGTTCGGCGAGCATTGCGAGCCGAAGCAGCTTCGAGAGGCTGAAACCGGGGTATTCCAGTCCGCCGCCTGGGCGGCAATCGAGGAGGCCGGGCTGCACCGCGCCCTGGTGCCCGAAGATGCCGGTGGCTACGGCGTCGACATCGCCGACGCGCTCTCCCTCGTGCGTGTCGCCGGCGAGTTCGCGCTGCCGCTGCCGCTGGCCGAGACCATGCTCGCCGGCTATCTGCTGGCCGGCGCCGGGATCGAGATCCCGGATGGGCCGCTCACCATTTCTCCGGTTGTCGCCAGTGACCGGCTGACTCTGACTCGGAGCGGCGAAGCCTGGCACCTCGCCGGCACGGCCGGCCGCATACCTTGGGCGCGCGATGTCGCCGCGATTGCGGTACTGGCCGAGTATCAGGGCAAGCCTCACATCGTACTGGTCGCGACCGCCGGTCAGGCCATCAGCCATGGCGAGAACCTGGCCCGCGAACCTCGCGACACGATCCAGTTCGACGCCACACCGATCGCTGTCGCGCCAACGTCGATCACACCGCAAAAACTCCGCGCCGCTGGTGCCGCGATGCGCTCGCTGCAGATCGCTGGCGCGCTCGCCCGCATCATCGCCATGACCAGCCAGTACGTGCAGGACCGGGTCCAGTTCGGCCGGCCAATTGGAAAATTCCAGGCGGTGCAGCAGAACCTTGCCGTGCTCGCCGGCCAGACCGCCGCCGCCGGCGCGGCGTCGGACCTCGCCGCCGAGGCGTTCGCCGCTGACTTGGCCATACTGCCGATCGCCGCCGCCAAGTCACGCTGCGGCGAAGCGGCCTCGATCGCCGCCGGCATCACCCACCAGGCGCACGGCGCGATCGGCTTCACCTATGAATACAGCCTGCACTTCTTCACCAAGCGCCTGTGGTCGTGGCGCGACGAGTTCGGCAACGAGAGCGAATGGAACCTGGTGCTCGGCCGCCACATGGTCGCCGCCGGCGCGGACCGGCTTTGGGCCGAGATCACCGCGGCTTAGCTAAGCAACCAGGGCTCTGTTCTGCACCCTCCAAGGGACAGTCGTCCCTTGGAGCCCTGTTACTTGGCGAGAACGTCCAAAAACGGGGTTCCCGGATTGCCGACATAGAAGATTGCTAGCCGCAAGGACTCGGTCGGACTGCGGTTGAAGCCGGTCATCCGAACGTTGGGTGGTTCGACGAAGGACTGGCCAGCGGCCGCGACAACCGGCGGGCGTCTGTGACAGGGCAGGCGTGGCGATCATCACCACCAGTGCCAGTCCGAACCCGCGCATGCCCATCATCCGAGCGCAAGCTCCCGATACCCCGCAGCAGCCACCTCGTCGCAGCGCGCGCGGTAGGCGGGGGCGCTGCCGCTGTAGCGCGCGATGATGCGGGTCTGCTTGCCGTCGATGTTGCTGTTGACGCCGGTCATCCAAGAGTCGATCTCGTTGGCCAGCAGCCCGACGCCGAGCTCTTTCACATGGTCGGTCCACGACGCCACCCCGGCATCGGTCGCTTCCAGCCGGGTCAGGTTGTTGTCACGGGCGAAGCGCAGCAGCCCGGTGACCCAGTCCACGTTGTACTCGATGCTGCGCGGGATGTTGCCGAGTGCGGTGTGCGGGCCCATCAGCATCATCATGTTGGGGAAGCTCTCGACCAGCACGCCGAGGTAGGTCTGCGGGCCACCCTTCCACTTGTCCTTCAGCGCCAGCCCGCCGGCACCGCGGATGTCGATGCGGTCGAAGCTGCCGGTGATGGCGTCGAAACCGGTGGCATAGATGATGATGTCGAACTCGTATTCGGCGTCGCTGGTCTTGATCCCGGCCGGCGTGATGCGCTCGATCGGCGTTTCCATCAGATCAATCAGGGTCACGTTGCCCTGGTTGTAGACCTCGAAGTAACGGGTCTCCAGCGGCACGCGGCGGGTGCCGAAGCCGTGATTCTTGGGGATGAGCTTTTCCGCCAACTTGGGGTCCTTGACCCGGCCGCGGATCTTTCGGGCGACAAAATCGGAAATCAACGCGTTGGCGTCGCGATCGGTCAGGATATCGCGAAAATTACCCTGCCAGATGCCAAAACCGGGCTTGCCGTACAGCTCCTCGAAGAACGCCTCGCGCGCCTCGTCGGATACCTCGAATGTGCCGCGCGGATCGGCGGTATGCAGGAAGCAGGCGAAGGTTTCCTGGCATCGCTTGAACATCTCCGGATAGCCGGCCTTGATCTTCGCCATCTCGGCCGCGTCGATGCGGCTGTTGTGCAGCGGCGCGCACCAGTTCGGCGTGCGCTGGAACACGGTCAGGTGCCCGACCTTGGAGGCGATGGTCTGGATCGTCTGCACGCCGGTAGCGCCGGTGCCGATCACCGCCACCCGCTTGCCGGCAAAATCGACCGGCTCATGCGGCCATAGATACGTGTGGAAAGACTGGCCGCGAAAACTGTCCCGGCCCTGGATCCGCGGCATGGTGGGTGCCGATAGCGGACCCAGCGCGGTGATCAGAAACCGGGTGCTGAACCGGGCGCCATCCTGCAACATGATGTCCCAGCTGCGCCCCATATCCTGGTAGTGCGCCGAGGTCACCCTGCTGTCGAACCGGATATCGTGGCGCAGATCGAACTTATCGGCGACGTGGTTGAGGTAGCGAAGCGTCTCCGGCTGGGCGGCGAAATGCTCCGACCAGTCCCATTCCTCCAGCAGTTCCTCCGAGAACGAATAGCCGTAGGAGTAGCTTTCGGAATCGAACCGCGCGCCGGGGTAGCGATTCCAGTACCAGGTGCCGCCGACGCCGGTACCGGCCTCCAATACCAGCACCCGCATGCCGAGCTCGCGAAGCCGATGCAGCTGGTACATGCCCGATATGCCGGCGCCAACAATGATGGCGTCGTAGTCCAGACCCGCGGCATTGTCGGCAGCCGTCTGAGCTTCGTTCGCGGTGACCATCTGCTGTCGCTCCTGCACGCGTCGTAAATCGATCCGGACGCCAAGGTAGCGAAAGCATCCATCCCTCCGCAACGGGGCCACCCGTGAAGGATATCTCGTCGGATAGCCCAAACGAAAAGACGGGGGATAAAGATCCCCCGCCTGAAACCTGATGAAAATGAAAATTAGGCTTAAATCACGTTAGCCGGCCGGAAGCAGCACCGTATCGATCGAAAAGATCTCGCCGTTCGACTGCGCCACGTCATAGGTCACGATGTTGGCAATGTCGCCCTTTTCGTCACGCACCACGATGTTGTTGGAGCCGTTCATCATGAAGGTCAGCAGGCCGCCGGAAACGGTCTTCATCACGGCCTTGCCGCCGCCGGCGAGGATCGCCGAGCGGATGCTGGCGCTGTCATGACTGCCCGGCACGACGTGATAGGTCAGTACCTTGGTCAGGGTCGCCTTGTTCTCGGGCTTCAGCAGCGTGTCCACGGTGCCGGGCGGCAAGGCGGCAAAGGCGGCGTTGGTCGGCGCGAATACGGTGAACGGGCCGGGGCTGGACAGGGTATCAACCAGGCCGGCGGCCTTGACCGCGGCAACCAGCGTCGTGTGGTCCTTCGAGTTGACGGCATTGGCCACGATGTTCTTCGACGGATACATCGCCATGCCGCCAACCATCACGGTCTGCTCGGCGGCGGCATAGACTTGGGTGGCGGCGAATGCGAGCGGGGCCACGGCCAGCATGGAAAGGATTAGGTTCGAACGTTTCATCTGGAAAACTCCTGTTCTCGGGGCGATCCATTCGATCGCTGTATCCCCTACAGGCTGAATCTGATCCCGGATGCAGCGAGGTATAGTTTTATTTAAAACGAGCGGCGTATGCAGAAAGCATGGGGCTCCGCGCCCCATACCCCCGCCCGGGGAGCGCCCGGGAGCGCATTCCCTAAGCAGAGAGGTTCAAAGGGGCGACAGCCCCCCAATGCTTGAACGTGGGGGCGGGGTTTGGGGCGGAGTGGACAAAGGTTCCGATTGGCGCCTTCGGCAATTGGAATGCCCACGGAGGGAGAGCCCCATGCTTGTCCTACCTGCGGCGCTTAGCCTACCAACTCTGCCGCCACCTTGAGATCCGCAACAAAAGCCTCGTATTCCCGGGCCTTGGCGGCGGCGTCCGGAATGCGCAACAGATACGATGGGTGCACGGTCACGAACAGACGCTGGCCGTTTGCGCCCTCGATCGGTCGGCCGCGCTCGCGCCCAATGGTCACCGTCCGGCCGAGCACCGCCGAGGCGGCAGTGCCGCCGAGCAGCACGGTTAACGAAGGCCGCAGCGTGGCGCGTTCATCCGCCAGCCAGACCGAGCAGGCGGCGACCTCGGCCGAGTTGGGCTTCTGGTGAATGCGCCGCTTGCCGCGCATCTCGAACTTGAAGTGCTTGACCGCGTTTGTGACGTAGGCCTGCCGCCGGTCGATGCCCGCCTCTTCCAGCGCGCGGTCCAGCATCTGCCCGGCGGGGCCGACAAAGGGACGGCCGACGATGTCCTCCTGGTCGCCGGCCTGCTCGCCGATGAACAGCAGCCGCGCATTCTGGGGACCCTCGCCGAAAACGGTCTGTGTCGCAGGCTCATGGAGCGGGCACAGCGTGCATGTAGCCGCGTCGGCCGCGGCGTCAGGCACCATCGCTGGCGGCAGCACGACCGGCCCCAAAGCCGGGAGGTCGGGCCGACGCGGCGCCTCCGGCAGGTCGTCGGCCTCTGGAATCGCGGTTCCAGACCTGGCCGCAGCCAGCCATGCGTCGCCATGCTCGCGCCAAGCTGCGGCCAAGGCAGCGTCGTCAGCAATGTCGCGCGGCCAGCCCTGCATGGCATCGCCGGCTAGGAACGCCGGAGGTGTCGAATGCCAATGCGCGCTGCCGGCAGGGGTCAGGATCGATACCGGAATGTCGGAAAAGCGGCGGGACAGCAGCTGCGCATTGGCTTCCAGTACGAAGTGACGGGGGACGAACCAACCTACATAGCGGCCATCGACATTCATGAACCGCATCTGCGTGCGCATACGATGCGCTTCCGCCCTGACCTGCAGGGCAAGCCGGTTGGCCTCCGCCAGCTTGGCCGCTTCCGGGCTTGCCACCAGCCGGTGCAGCAACGCGAAGCGCCCCGGATCGCGGGCCTGGATCGCCACTTCGGTCAGCTCCATCAGGCTGCGCGAGACGCCAAACTTTCCGGACTCCTGAGGCAGCGCGTCACCGCTGACGCCAACGTGCCAGGTCACATCGTCGGGCGGAATACCCGCCAGTACCAAGGCCCGCACCGCGCGGCGCCAGCCCTCCCAATCGGTCTCGCTCGCCAGCCCGACATTCAGCATTTCGGCATCCCGCAGATCACGCAGGAGAACCGCGCAGGCAGAGGTTTGGTTGCAAACTTGCGCCGCAGGCAGAAGAAGCATGGGGCTCTCCCTCCGCGGGCACTCCAACCGGCCGAAGGCGGCCAGTCGAAACTTTGGCCCGCTTCGCCCTAAACCCCGCCAGGAGAGGCGTTCCTGGACCCGCCTAACTAACCCGCCTAACTAAGCAGAGTGGTTTAAAGGGGCGACTGCCCCTTTGCGGGGTTTGGGGTTGAGACCCATGCTTGTCTGCTTACGGCGTCAGTGCCGCAGCCACAACGCGACGGCGCTTACGTGGTGGTTCGACCACGGCGGCGGGCAGATCGGAGTCGTTGTTCTCGAGTGCCCCCAACAACGCGGCGCGCAACAAGGCCAGCTTGCGTTCGTTCTCGACTTTCAGGCCGAACACGTCCTTGACGTAGAACACATCAACCGCGCGTACGCCGTAGGTGGTGACGTGCGCGGAGGCGATCTGCAAGCCTTCCTCGCTGATCGCCGCCGTCACGTCGTGCAGCAGGCCGGGCCGGTCGCGGCCGTTCACTTCGAGCACGGTGTGTGTGTTGGAAGCACGGTTGTCTATCACCACGCGGGGCGGCACCAGGATGGCGCGCACGCGCTGGCCCATCAGGCCTTTGGACATCTTCTTGATTTCGGCGGCCAGGCGCAGCCGGCCGGACAGCGCCTGCTCGATCAGGACGGAGAGTTTGGCCAGGCGGTGCGGCGCATCGAAGGTGCCGCCGGCGGCGTCCTGGATCCAGAACGTGTCGAGCGCCATGCCGTTGGTCATGGTGTGGATGCGGGCATCGACGATCGAGGCGCCGGCGACCGCGAGCGCGCCGGCGATGCGGCTGAACAGCCCGGCATGGTCGGCGGCATAGACCGTGACTTCCGTCACCGCGCGCGCCGGCAACGGCTGGGTATCGACGGTGAGCGGCGCGCGGCGGCATTCGGCGTCGCGCATCAGGCTGGCGTGGCGGATATGGGTTTCGGGATCGAACGACAGCCAGTAGCTCGGGTAGCCGAGGCAGGTGAAGGCCTCGATGTCGGCGGCGGGCCAGTCGGGCACCAGTGAGGCGGCGGCCTGTTTGGCGCGGCTGACGCGCACGTCGCGCTCGGTGGTGGACAGGCCGCCGGCAAGCACCTCGGCAACGCGGCCGTACAGCTCGCGCAGCAGCGTTGCCTTCCAGTTGTTCCAGACCTTCGAGGACACCGCGCGCATGTCGGCGACGGTCAGCACCAGCAGCAGGCGCAGCCGCTCGGGTGATTGGATGATCTCGGCGATATCGAGGATGGTCTTGGGATCGTCGATGTCGCGCTTGAATGCGGTCTGGCTGAGCAGCAGGTGGTGCAGCACTAGCCACGACACGGTCTCGGTTTCCTCCGCCGACAGGCCGAGCGCCGGTCCGACCTGGAGGGCGATGTCTGCGCCGAGCTCGGAATGGTCGCCGCCACGGCCCTTGGCGATGTCGTGCAGCAGCATCGCGACGTAAAGCGCGCGGCGCGATTGCAGCTCCTCGATCAGGCCAGAGGCGACGGGGGCGACCTCGAAAAGCTCGCCCCGCTCGATCGCGTTGACCACGCGTACCGCCTCGATGGTATGCTCGTCGACGGTGAACACGTGGTAGGTGTCGAATTGCATCTGGCCGACGATGCGGCCCCAATCGGGCAAATAGCGGCCAAGGAAGCCGGTTTCGTTCAGTATCGTCAGCCAGCGCGCGCCATCGGCACGCGGCCCTTCCCCCCGGGCTTGCGCGTGCTCCGGATGGTGGCCGCACAGCAGGTCAAGGAACAGCGCCGCCGCCGCCAGGTCGGCACGCAGTGTGACGGCGCGGCGTTCGTTGCGTATCAAAGATCGGATAGTGAGGGGATGCAGTTCCAGGCCACGGTCGCGCGCCACCTGGAGGATGCGAAGCATTTGGATCGGCTCGTCATGGAAGCCGCGTCCGCGCGCCGTCGCCAGCTTGCCGTCGGCGAGCACGAAGCCGGCAGCCAGCAGCGCCGGATCGGTTTTCCGTGCCAGCGCCGGCGGCCCCATGGCGGAGCGCATGATCGCCGGCTCCAGCACCCGGGTCAGCCGCGCGACCTCGCGCACGTTGAGGAAGTAGTGGCGCATGAAACGCTCGACGCCGTCCTGGCGGCCGTGGCGGGTGTAGCCCATGCGCGCGCCGACGACCGGCTGCACGTCGAAGGTCAGGCGGTCCTCGGCGCGGCCGGCGACATAGTGCAGGTGGAAGCGGACGGTCCACAGGAACTCCCACGACCGGCGCGCGTGGCGGGCTTCCTCGACCGTGATGATGCTGCCGGTCGGCGCGTCGAGCCCGGCGATGTCGGCCATCGTCTCGGTGTTGTAGACGTAGCGCGCCAGCCAGTACAACGTCTGCAGATCGCGCAACCCGCCGCGGCCTTCCTTTATGTTGGGCTCGACCACGAACGGGCTGTCGCCGTAGCGGCGATGGCGCACGTGGCGTTCGGCCTGCTTGGCGGCGATGTAGTCGCCGGCGCCATCTCGGGCGCAGGCGGCGCGGAAACGCTGGTGGAAGTCGGAAAAGAGCTTTTCGTCGCCGGCCAGGCGGCGGGCGTCGAGCAGCGAGGTGCGGATGGTGGCATCCTTGGCACCCTCGCTCAGGCATTCGTCGACCGACCGCGTCGCATGGCCGACCTTCAGGCCGAGGTCCCAAAGGAAGTAGAGGATATACTCCACCACCTGCAGCGTGTGCTTGCTCGGCCGTCGCGCGGTGAGGAACAGCAGGTCGATATCGCTGAACGGCGCCAGCACGCCGCGGCCGTAGCCGCCGGTCGCGGCCAAGCTGAGGCGGTCCGGCGGGCCGAGGCCCGCCGGCGAGACGACATGCTCGAACAGCGCCGCGATCACGCCGTCGGTGAGCGCCGCGAGCAACCGCCCAGCCTGCAACCCGGTGATCTGATCCTGCTCGAAGGAATCGCGGACGCGAGCCTGGATGCGGGCGAGATGGCGGCGGAAGGCGGCGAGCACCGCGTCACGCGGTATCCGCCCGGCATTCTGGGAGGATAACAGGGCGAGTGCATCGGTGAGGACGTGGACCGCGGCGTCCGGCGCGCTGGGCAACGGGGTGGGTGTCAACATGGCTTCAATGCTAGTCTAGGCTTTCACGGTCGCAAACAGCCAGGATGGCTTTTAGCCGGTACAGTTGCTCCAGAGCCTCACGCGGCGACAATCGATCCGGCTCGATCATCGACACTTCGTGCCGCAAAGGGTCGATCGCAAGGCCAGACGGCACAAGGCCAGACGGCACAAGGCCGGATAGGACAAGTTTGGACGGCTCGCCCGTGGGTGCGGCCGCGAACAACGGTAGGCTTTCAATTCCGGCGGAACGGCCGCCGCCCTTCTCCAGCATGACCAGCAGCTGTGCCGCGCGTTTGACCACAGCGGCCGGCACGCCGGCGAGCTCGGCGACATGCACGCCCCAGGACCGCCCGGCGGCACCTTGTGCGACCTCGTGCAGGAACACCACGCCGCCCTTCCATTCCTTGACCCGCATCGTGTGCGGCGCGATCCGGGCCAGCCGGTCGGTCAGCCCGGCCAGCTCATGGAAGTGGGTCGCGAACAGGGTCCGGCAGCGGATTTGTGAGTGCAAAGCCTCCAGCACCGCCCAGGCGATCGCCAGGCCGTCGAGCGTCGAGGTGCCGCGGCCGATCTCGTCGACCACGACCAGCGAGCGCGGCCCGGCCTGGTTGAGGATGGCGGCGGTTTCGACCATCTCGACCATGAATGTGCTGCGGCCGCGCGCCAGGTCGTCGGCGGCGCCGACGCGGGAGAACAGCCGGTCGACGACGCCGATCACCGCCGCCTCCGCCGGCACCGGTAGCCCGGCCTGGGCCAGGATCACCAGGATCGCGTTCTGGCGTAAGAAGGTGGATTTGCCGGCCATATTCGGTCCGGTCAGCAGCAGCACGCGGCAGGCCGGCGACAGGTCGCAGTCATTGGCGATGAACGTCCCCGCTCCAGATACCCTCGCTCCAGACAACGGCGCGCCGGACAAGGCGGCCTCGACCACCGGGTGGCGCCCGCGCGTGATGTTGAATTCGTAATCGGATGTAACCACCGGACGGCACCAACTTCCGTTTTCGGCCAGTTTCGCCGCTGACTGCGCGGCATCCAGCAGCGCCAGCGCGTCGGCGCAGGCGGCCAGCGCCTCGGCCTGACCCAGGCAAGTCTTCACCAAGTGGCCGAACACCACGCGTTCCCGCGCCTGGGCGTGCTCACCGGCTTCCGAGATGCGCCGATCGAGATCAGCCAGTTCCGGTGTGGTAAACCGGGCGCCGTTGGCCATGCCCTGACGCAAGGTCAGCTCGGAAAACGCGCGCAGCCGCTCGACCGCTGCCGCCGGCGCCTCGATTACGTAGCCAAGCTGCGCGTGGTGGCGGATCTTGATCGAGGCGACGCCGAAGCGTTGCGCGTAGTCGAGCTGCAACTTCGTCAGTACCGCGCGGCTTTCGTCGCGCAGCCCGCGGTGTGCATCAAGTTCGGCGTCAAAGCCGGCACGAATGGCGCCGCCATCCTCCAGCCGATGCGCCGCCGGATCGGTCAGCGCCGCCGCCAGCGCTGTGACAAGCTCCGGATCGACAGCGAACGCGGCGCGGGCACCCGCCAACAAATCCGGCAAACGTGTTTCGACCGCATCGAGTGCGGCGGCGGCGTGGCCGGCGGCAACCATGCCATCGCGCAACGCGGCGAGGTCGCGCGGGCTGCCGCGGCCGAGCGACAGCCGGCCCAGGGCACGAGAGATGTCGGGTACAGCGCGTAACGCCGACCGCAACCGCCCGGTGGCGGCCGCATCCGTCAGCAGCCACGCCCATGCATCCTGCCGCTCGGCAATCGCGGCGGGATCGGCCAATGGCGCCGCAAGCCAGCCGGAAAGTTTTCGCGCGCCGGGTGCGGTCAGGGTATGGCTGACGGCACCCAGCAGGGTGTGGCTGCCGCCGTCGCGGGCCCGAAGAATTTCGAGCGAGGCGCGGGTCGCCGCATCCAGTTCCAGCGCCCCGGCGGTGCCCTGCGGCAACGGTCGCGACAGGCGCGGCATGTTGCCGGCCTGGGTCGCGCGAACATAGTCGAGCGCCGCCGCTGCGGCGACCGCCTCGGCATCGGAGAAGCTGCCGAAAGCATCCAGGCTGGCGACCTCGAAGAACCTGGCGACCAGACGTCGTGCGGTGGCTGGGGGAGACGCCACGGGAACCGGTCCCCGCCGGCTTTCCCAATCGCCGAGCGCCAGACCGGGCGGTGCCAGCACCTCGGCCGGATCGAGCCGGCCGAGCAAAGCCGAGACATCGAAGACCTTCCGCGGCCCCATCCTCCCCGGCCCCGCGGAAATATGGCAGGTCTCGAACGCCCCGGTCGAAATCTCCAGCCATGCGCAGCCGATCCCGTCGGCGCCCTCCGCTAGCGCCAGCAGCCGGTTCGGACGGCCGGAGTCGAGCAGTGCCTCCTCGGTGATGGTGCCCGGTGTGATCAGCCGCACCACGGCGCGCCGGATCGGCGCCTTGCCGACGCGGAGTTTCGGGTCCTCCATCTGCTCGGCGATGGCGACGCGGAAGCCGCGGCGTATAAGCCGGCCCAGGTAGGCTTCTGAGGCATGGACCGGCACACCGCACATCGGGATCGGCTCGCCGCCGTGTTCTCCGCGTGCGGTAAGGGAAATATCGAGGGCGGAAGCCGCCGCCTGCGCGTCCTCGAAGAACAGCTCGAAGAAATCGCCCATGCGGAAGAACAGCAGCGCATCGGGCTGCTCCGCCTTCATCGCGAACCACTGCGCCATCGCCGGCGAGGCACCGGCCGGATCGCGCGTCGGGGTTATTGCCGGGCCGGAAACCTCATCCATGCCACGATCTACCCCCAGCCCGTGCGATCGCGAAAGGCCAGCTTCCATCGGCACCGATGCAACGGCATAGTACAGCATGGAAAAACCGGAAATCCGGGGAGGGAAGCCAATGGCCGACGGCACTATCGACCACCGCACCGCGCGCGTCTCCGGCGAGGAGGCGCTGGCCATGCATGCCGCCTACCCGCCGGGCAAGCTCGCGACCTACCTGACCAAGCCCCTGGTCACCGCCCGCGACCTGTCGCTGGCCTACTCGCCGGGGGTCGCCGAACCCTGCCTGCACATCTTCCGCGATCCTGACCTCGCCTACGACTACACCACCAAGGGCAACATGGTCGCCGTCATCTCCAATGGCACCGCCGTGCTGGGCCTGGGCAACCTTGGCGCCGTCGCCTCCAAGCCGGTGATGGAGGGCAAGATCGCGTTGTTTAAGCGGTTCGCCGACGTCGACGGCATCGACCTCGAGATCGGCACCGAGGATGTCGATGAATTCGTCAACGCGGTGCGCTTCCTGGGCCCGGGCTTCGGCGGCATCAACCTAGAGGACATAAAGGCGCCGGAGTGTTTCATCATCGAGCAGCGGCTGCGCGAGCTGATGGACATCCCGGTGTTCCACGACGACCAGCACGGCACCGCGATCGTCGCCGCCGCCGGGCTGATCAACGCCTGCCATCTAACCCACCGCGAACTGCGGGATACCAGGCTTGTCGTCAACGGCGCCGGCGCCGCTGCCATCGCCTGCGTCGAGCTGCTCAAGGCGATGGGCATGAGGCCGCAGAATATCTTGCTGTGCGACACCAAGGGCGTGGTGTTCCAGGGCCGCACCGAGGGTATGAACCAGTGGAAGTCGGCCCATGCCGCGCTGACCCAGGCGCGCACGCTGAGCGAGGCGCTGGAGGGTGCCGACGTGTTCTTCGGGCTGTCGGCGAAGGGCGCGCTGACCCAGGACATGGTGCGCCGGATGGCGGCCAAGCCGATCATCTTCGCGATGGCTAACCCCGATCCCGAGATCACCCCCGAGGAAGCGCGCGCCGTCAGCCCGGACGCGATCATTGCCACTGGCCGCAGCGACTACCCGAACCAGGTCAACAACGTGTTGGGCTTCCCCTACATCTTCCGCGGCGCTCTCGATGTCCGCGCCAGCACGATCAACGAGGCGATGAAGATCGCCGCCGCCGAGGCGCTGGCCAAGCTGGCACGCGAGGACGTGCCCGACGAGGTCCATCGCGCCTCCGCCGGATCGCGGCTATCGTTCGGGCCGGACTACATCATCCCCAACGCGTTCGATCCGCGGCTAATCTCCTGGTTGCCGCCCGCCGTTGCCCGTGCCGCCATGGATACCGGCGTCGCGCGGCGGCCGATTGTTGATCTGCGCCGCTACACAAGGGATCTGTCGGGAAGGCTCGACCCCACCGCCAACGCGCTCGACGCGATCATGGAGCAGGTCCGCGCCGAGCCGAAGCGCGTTGTGTTCGCCGAGGGCGAGGAAGAAAAGGTTGTGCGCGCCGCCGTCGCGTTCCGAAATGCCGGCTACGGCACGCCGGTGCTGATCGGGCGTGAGGATCGCGTCCAGGCGGTGATGGACGCGCTCGGGCTGGGATTGGTCGAGGGCATCGAGATCCACAACGCCCGGCTGTCCGACGCCAACCGCAAATACGCCGAGTTTCTGTATGCGAGGCTACAACGCAAGGGCTACCTCGCCAGGGATTGCCAACGCATGGTCAACCAGGATCGCAACATCTTCGCGGCATGCATGGTGGCCACCGGTGATGCCGACGCGATGGTGACAGGCCTCACGCGCTCAGCTGCGGACTGCCTTGAGGATATTGGCAAGGCGATCGACCCCGTACCCGGCCGCATCGCCTTCGGCCTGACGCTGATGCTCGGCATGCGCGGCAGTACCATCTTCATCGCCGACACGCTGATGCACTTTCGCCCCAGCGCCGCCGAGCTCGCCGATATCGCCGTGGGTGCCGCCGGCGCGGCGCGCAACCTGGGCCACGAGCCCCGCGTCGCGTTGCTGTCACACTCGACCTTCGGCGACCCGATGCACCATGCGGCCGAGGTCATGCGGGAAGCGGTGGCGATGCTCGACAGCCGCGGCGTCGATTTCGAGTATGACGGCGAGATGAGCCCGGATGTGGCGCTGGAACCGGCGTTGCGCGCGCTCTATCCGTTCTGTCGGCTCACCGGACCGGCCAACATCCTGATCATGCCCGGGCTGCACTCCGCCCACATCACCTCGCGCCTCGCCCCCCGGCTCGGCGGCGGCAGCACCATCGGGCCGCTGCTGATTGGCATGAGCCACCCGGCCCAGATCGCGCCGATGGACAGTTCGGTCAGCCAGATTGTGGATATGGCTGGCTTGGCCGCGTATCAGGCCGCGGGCAAGTAGCAAGGCTGGGGCTCTGCCCCCAACCCCGTCCGGGTAACGCCCGGGAGCGCCTAACTTCGAAAGGGGTTCAAAGCGGCGACTGCCCCTTACGGGTTTGGGCGGAGTGGGCAAAGGCTCCGATTGCCGCCTTTGGCAATTGGAATGCCCACGGAGAGGAAGCCCAATCTTACTTACTGCCTGCGGCGCCGCATCACGCGATCTGTAGATTTTGCGTCGCTTCCTCCAGTTCCTGGAACGTCGGCATGTGCAGGTTCGGCACCATCTTGCGCCCGGCTTCGACGCTGACCTGCGGCGCGTTGCCGTGCAGGTGGGCGACGATAACCGCGCGGATGACCTCGAAAAACTTGGACTCCTCCTGCACCACGGCCTGCAGCTTGGCCGAGGCCGGGCCGACCATGCCGTAGGCCAGCAGCACGCCTAGGAAAGTGCCGACCAGCGCGCCGCCGATCATCTCGCCCAGCACCGCCGGCGGCTCGTTGATGTGCGACATCGTCTTCACCACGCCGAGCACGGCGGCGACGATGCCCAATGCCGGCAGCGCGTCGGCGATGCTTTGTAGGGCATGCGCAGGATGCAGCTCCTCCTGCAGGGTCTTCTTCAGCTCCCGTGCCATCACGTCCTCGATCTGGTTGGGATCGTCGGCGTTCATGCCGACCATGCGCAGATAGTCGCAGATGATGTTGGTGGCGTGATGGTTGGCGAGGATCTTGGGGAATTTTAGAAAGGCGGCGCTTTCGCCTGGTTTCTCGATATGGGCTTCCAGCGCCATGGTGCCCTTGGTGGTGGCCAGCCGCGCGAAGAAATACAGCAGGCTCAGTAGCTCGACGTATTCGACCTTGTGATAGACGGCTCCCTTCAGCATTTTCCCGAAGCCGGCGCCGGTGTGCTTTACGTCGTGCATTGAGTTAGCCATTAAAAACACGCCGATGGCGGCACCGCCAATGGTCCACATCTCGAACGGCAAAGCCTCCATCAGCGGACCCAGGCTGCCGCCTGAAGCCAGGTAGCTGCCGAACACGCAGATCAGCAGGAACACCAAGCCGCCGATGGTCAGCATTGGTCGCGGGTCCGCGGCCGGAATGTCATCGCGCCACCGGGTTCCGGTCGCGCAGCACCACGATCGCGATGCGCCGGTTGGCCGCAGCAAGTGGCTCGGCGGGAAGCAGCGGATCGCGGTCGGCGCTGCCCGAGACGTTCTGCACGCGCGCTTCTGGCAGCCCGGAGTCAAGCAGCAGCCGGCGCGTCGCATTGGCCCGCTCGGCCGACAGCTCCCAGTTGGTGCGCTCGCCGCCGCGGAACGGTGCCGCGTCGGTATGCCCGAACAGCGCGACCTGCTGCGGCAGCTTTATCAGCACCGGCGCCACCTTGCGCAGCAGCAGCCGGGCGCGGTCGTTCGGCACCGCTGAGCCGGTTGCGAACATCGGGCTGTGATCGTCGTCCAGTAGTTGGATGCGCAAACCCTCCGGCGTGAGATCGATCGCGAGCTGGCGCGCGAGGTCGGCCAGGGCCGGATCGGCCCGCACCGCCTCACGGAGCTGCTCGGCGGCATCGGCGAACAGTTTTTTCTCCGCACGTGCATGCTCGGCACGGACTTGCTCCGAACTTGGCGGGCGGATTGCATCCGGAAAGCCGCCCGCGCCCGCGCCCGAGCTGCTGCCGGGCATCGGCGCCGTCACCGCATGCGCCTGGCCATGCTCGACGGGTCGGGTCGCGGCACCCGAAACCTTCGGCGTGTCGGCGTCCCGATCGGGCTGGTCGGAGGGCGCGTCGGCGCGGTTGGGGCGAGGCTGCGCCGCCTCCGGCACATCCTCCTCCTCGACTTCGTCGACGACAGGCGCTTTGCCATGGGTCACCTGCACGGCACCGCGGTCGGAGGCGAGCGGGCCTGTGACGCTGGCGCTGTTGCCGCCGAACGGCTGGCCGTTACCCGAGGCTTCCCGACTCAAGATGTTGTTTGGGCTGAAATAGTCGGCGAGGCCCTTGCGCTGCGCCTCGGTGGTGGCATTGAGCAGCCACATTAGTAGGAAGAACGCCATCATGGCGGTCACGAAATCGGCGTAGGCGACCTTCCAAGCGCCGCCATGGTGGGCGCCCTCGACCACCTCCTCGCGTTTGATGATGATCGGGCGAACGCGGCCGCCGGCCTTGTCTGTCTTTTTGCCCGCCATCGTGCCGCCATGCTCCGAGTTCTCCCGCAACGTGACGCGTTTGGTTTAACTTCGGGCTAATGCTCGCCGGCCTCGTTCCCGACCGGCGCCGCGAGGCAGCGTCGGAACACCGCCGGATCGACGTTGCCGCCCGATAGCATCACGCCGATCACCCGGTCTGCGACCGGCAGCCGACCCGACAGCAAGGCGGCCAATGCCACCGCGCCACCGGGTTCGAGCACCAGCTTGAAGTGGCGGAAGGCGAATTCCATCGCCTTGATCACCTCGGCGTCGCTCACCACCAGCCCGCCCTTCAGTCGGGTTTGGTTGACTGCGAAGGTGAGTTCGCCCGGCATCGCCGCCAGCAGCGCGTCGCACAGCGTCGATCCGCCTGGCGGGTTGGCCACACGGCTGCCGGCCAGCAGCGAGCGCGCGGTGTCATCCCATCCTTCCGGCTCGACGGCGTAGACCGCGGTCGTCGGCGAGGCACCTTCCAGCGCCAGCGCGCTGCCGGCGGTTAGCCCGCCGCCGCCGGTGCAGACCAGGAATGCATCCATCGTCAGCCCGGCGTCGCGGGCGTCGAACGCCAGCTCAAGGGCTGCGGTACCCTGGCCAGCGATCACTTCCGCATTGTCGAACGGCGCCACCAGCGTGGCACCCGTATCCCGGGAAAAGTCCTCGGCGAGCTTGAAGCGGTCGTCGGTGGCGCGGTCGTAGAAGATCACGCGGGCGCCCCAGGCCTGGGTGCTTTCGATCTTGATCGCGGGCGCATCGCGCGGCATGAACACGGTGGCTGATAGGCCGGCAGCGGCAGCGGCGCAGGCTACCGCCTGGCCATGGTTGCCGGATGAATGGGTCACCACCGTGCCATCCGTAAGCTGCAGGATGGCGTTGGTGGCACCGCGCAGCTTGAAGCTGCCGGTGCGTTGCAGCGGCTCCGGCTTCAGCAGGACCGTTGCGCCGGTCAGCCGGTCGAGCTGCGGATGGCGTAGCATCGGCGTGCGCACCACGCGGTCGCGGATGCGCGCGGCGGCGGCCAGAACGTCGTCATGGCTGGGAAGCGGCGTCATCGCGGTTCTCCCTTGTTCGGCATCGGCAGCTCGACGGCTTGCGGCGTGTCGGCGGCGCCAACCACCGAATAGAGCCGGTAGCCTTCCACCGCCACTCCGTCGCGTTGCCGGAAAGCGGTGCCGACGTCTCGGATTTCCGACCACGGCGCGGTATCGACATTCGATCCACGGCGGAGGCTGCGCACCAGAATTCCGGTTTTGCCGGCGATGCGGGCCTGCGGTAGATCGAAAAAACGCCAGCGCGGCTCGATGCCGATCACCGGCGCTGGGATGAGATGCGCCAGCTGCGAGGCCACACCGTACTGGTCGGCGGCAATGAACGACGCGCCCTCACGCTGCCGGGCCGATTCCACCATAGACGAGAAATCCTGCCAGCCGGCGAGTTGCAGCGCGGTCGGATCCAGCTTCGGGGGGATTGGAAACAAGCCGAGCACGCCCTGCAGGTAAACGATCGCGGTGATGGAAAAACCGAGCGCCAGTGCCGGGCAGAACAGACGTCGCCAGAATGCGCCATCCAGCCCGGCTGCCGCAATCGCGACGGTGGGATATAGAATGGCCGGCCAGTTGCCCTGCACCCGGTCGCCGAGGGTGTGTTCGGCGAATAACAGCGCCGCCGGCCAAGTCATCGCGGCCAGCAACGTCCAGGCCGGGTCGCGCGTGCGCCACGCCAGACGGACCGCCAGCCCGGCGCCC
>JAYTTA010000371.1:0-5165 GCA_043745345.1 Acetobacteraceae bacterium
ATCGCGTTAACCGGGAAGCGCGGCACGCCGGCCGAAGTGGCGTGCTTCGGGGACGTTGCCCGCGATCTGATCGATCGGGGCGGGGCACAGGCCATCCTCCTCGCCGGCATGGACCTGTCGTCCTTCTATGCCGGGCAACCGCCATCGTTTCCGTTCCTGGATGTAGCTGAGCTGCAGATCAAGGAGATCGTGCGGCGCGCCAGATCCTGAGCGGGGCGCGTAACCGCCGTAAGTTCACCATCAGCTTTCGAACCGAGACGGCCATTCGAGCGGGGCCCTGGAAACCTCAAAGCAGTCATGCCTCTCAAACGGCCAAGCATGACCTGGGCACGTCCGAACTGCCAAAGAACTCCCGGCCGAAACGCCTGAAAGCCGTTCAAGCAATGCTGGCCAGTGGGGTCGAGACGGCAGGCGGAGCGGGATGCAACAGACATCCGTTTCCAGACTCAGACGAACTCGCGTCGGGCCCAGGCTTAAGTTCGCGCCTATTTTGGGCTCGCCGCCTGTGACCACTTCCTAAAGATCCGCCATCTCCTTCAGCATGGCATCGCGGGCAGAAAAATCGCCTTCCGGATGCACCGGCCGAATGCAGACATGCGTCGCCCCGGCATCGAAATGCGCCCGGACCTGCTGCTTGACCTGCTCGACCGTGCCCCAGTTGACCATCGCGTCGATGAACCGATCCGCCCCGCCGCTCTCCAGCTCCGTTGGCGTGTAGCCGAGCCGCTGCCAGTGGGACACGTAGTTGGGCATCGCCAGATAGGGCGCCAGCTCGCGTCGCCCGATCGCGCGGGCACGCCCGGCATCGGCCTCAAAGATGAACTTCTGCGCCACCGCCAGATGCTTGCCGGGCGGCATCACCGCAGCCGCACGGCGCGTGTGCTCCGGGTTCGAATTGGCGGGCAACGCCCCCATCGACCGCTCGAACGCCAGCCGCATCATCACCGGCCCCAACGCCGCCAGCATCACCTGCCACCCGCCGGCGCCCGGCTCGTCCTGCTGCATCCGGTCGAGATAGTCCCGCATCGCCGGCACCGGCCTGGCATAGCCATGCCCGCGCGCCTCGACCATGGGCGCGTGGCTGACGCCTAGCCCGAGAACGAACCGATCGCCGTACATCCGGTTGATGCCGATCAGGCCACGGCGCGCGGTGAAGGCATCGCGTGCATAGATGTTGGCGATCGAGCTGCCGATCTTCAGCGCCGTGCTATGCGCCAGCATGAAGCTGGCGCTGGATAACGCCTCGTAGCCGACCGCCTCGGGATACCACAGCGCGGCGTAGCCGAGGTCCTCTGAAACCTTCAGCAGCCGTATCAGCTCCGGCGGGGAAAGCCGGTCATTCGGGTTCCAGACGCCCAATCGTCCAAGCTGCATGAATTTTCCTTTGAAATGGTTAAGCTGGCACCATGCCAAACGCCGGCATGACCTCACACGCGAACATGTCGACCGACTGCCGGGACTCGGCGTCAGAAATATCGCCGAAGGCGAACCGGCACAGCATGTAGTTGAGCCCGCCTGCCTCGACGGCGCGGCTCAGCGCGTCCAACACCTTGCCCGGGGAGCCGGCGACGCCGCGGCCCTGGGCCTCAACCTCATCGAACGTTTCGGGAAAGATCGCTGCCGGGTTGGGCAGCAGGGTGCTTCGCGTCAGCCACAGATGCAGGAAGCTTTCCCGCCATTTCGGATAGCCGCGGCGCGCGATGTCGAGCGCCTCGGCATCGGTTCGCGCCACCACCACGTGCCGGCTGGCGCCCATCATCGGCAAGGTGTCTGCCGTCCGCCCGGCTGCCGCCCACTCCGCGCGATAACGGTCGGTCAGGGCGCGCGTTGCCGCCGCCGGTAGGCCGGCCACGATGTTGACGCGGTTGGCCACGCACCATCCGATCGCATCCGGCCGCGACACGCCATACCAAAGCGGCGGATGCGGGCGCTGCACCGGCTCCAGCACCATCGGCACGCGGTCGTAGTTGTAGTGTTGGCCGACGAAGCTCAGCTCGGCCGAGGTCAGGCCCTTCAGCACCACCGTCAGCGCCTCGGCATACATCGCCGGCGCCGCGTCCGTGTCGAGGCCCCAAAGCCCGAGTTCCACGGGAGAGATCCCGCGCCCGACGCCCAGCATCATGCGCCCACCGCTCATCTGGTCGAGCATGCAGATCTCGTCGATAAGCCGCAGCGGGTTATAGAGCGGCAAGGTGTAGACCAGCGGGCCGAAGCGCAGCGTCTTCGTGCGTTGGGCCACCGCCGAAAGGAACACCGAAGGCGATGGCGCCACGCCCAGCGGAGTCGAGTGGTGCTCCGCGACATGATATCCATAGAAGCCTGCGCGATCGTAGGCCTCGACCAATCCCAGCCGGCTTTGATACATGGCGCCGAGCGAGCCATTGCCGCGATCCATATGATCGAACACGCCGAATGCCACAGATCCCATCGCAACCCCCCTTTTTTTTAAAATCGCTTTCACGAACGCGAGGCTGGCCTTCCAGGCGCCATCCTTTAAGTCTCTCCCCGCATTCCGAATTGAGCAACCTTCCCATGGCGTCGTCCGAACCGTTGGCCCGACCGGGCTTTGTCAAACCAAAGGCTGCCGGGTGGCAGATCCTGCGGCGGAGCGTGCCGATCGTCCTTGGCCTGGTCGGCTTGGCCGGGATGGTGGCGCTGGTCCTGCGGGCGGGCGTATCCGACATTCTGGGGCAGCTGTCGTCGGTGGGATGGTTTCTGGTGCCGCTCGCCCTGCTGCATGTCGTGCCAATCACCCTGGACGCCGCCGCCTGGCGCCTGCTGACGCCGCCGCCGCGCCTGCGGCTGCTGGCATTCGTCGCCGCACGCTGGATGCGCGAGGGGGTCAACGCCCTGCTCCCTGCGGCGCAGATCGGCGGCGAGATCGTAGCGGTGCGGATGCTGGCGCGGTTCGGTGCGTCGCCGGCAAAGGCCAGCACCGCGGTCAGCATCGATCTGGCGACCGAATTCTTCTCGATGGTCATCGCCGGCACCGTTGGCGCCGCTGTGCTTTTTCAGCTTTCGCCGCCCGAGGCAAAGCACCAGGCGGCGCTGGTCGGATGGGCAATGGTGCCCGCCGGCGTGCTGGCGGTGGCGTTTCTGCTGGTGCAGCGGACCACTCTGCTCGGTCGGCTGGCGGATTGGGCCGGGATGCGCTGGCCGCGGTTCGCCGCACCCCTGGCCGAAGCCCAGAACGCGCTGACGGCGGCATGGTCGCGCCCTCGCCAGCTTGTCCTCGCCGTCGGCCTGCACGGCATCGCTTGGACTGCGGGGGCGATCGAGACCTGGGCCATGCTGCACGCGCTCGGCCATCCGCTGCGCCCGGAACAGGCGTTCGCGCTGGAGACGACGACCGAGGTGCTGCGCAGCTTCGGTTTCGCCATTCCAGGGCTGCTCGGGGTCCAGGAGGGCAGCCTGATCCTGGTTGGCAGCCTGGTCGGATTGCCGCCGGCCGGCGCGATCGCGTTATCCCTGTTCCGGCGAGCCCGCGATATCGGTCTCGGCCTGCCTGCGCTTGCGCTGTGGCAGTTTATCGAACACACAGGCCGCCGCCGGGGCGCCGAAACCCTCGCCACAACACCGCTTCAGTCGGACATGGCGCCGGCAAACAGCAACGGAGCCCAGCCGTGACCTCAAGTCCCACGACGGAATGGTAGCCGATGGCGATCTCCTCCTGGCACTTCATGTCTCCGCGGGATATCGGGCTGTTCATGCGCAGCGCGCGGTCGGATGCCAGGCTTACCCGCATGCTCGCGGCGGGCGCGGCGCCGTCCAGCGCCTTTGACCGCCTGTATGCCGAGGCCAAGGAGCAGGAGCCGTGGGCGGCCGGTTCGTCGCGCTACAGCTATCAGCGGCTCAAATACGACAGCCTGGTCGGGCTGCTGCCGAAGGGCCGGCGCTTTCGCCGCGGCCTCGATATCGGCTGCGGCACCGGGCTGCTGACGGAGCGGCTCGCGGCCCGCAGCGACGAGGTATTGGGCATCGACATCTCGACCGTCGCGGTCGAGCGCGCCCGCGAGCGAGTGGCCGGGCTGCCTGGAATGCGTTTCGCGCAGGGCGACCTGCTGGCCTTAGGGCCGCGATATGACCATGGCTTCGACCTGGTCGTGGTCGCCGACGCGATCTACTACCTGGCCGGCGCCGAGCTTACCGATGACGGGCTTAAGGCGCTGGCCGTCAGGCTCGCCCGGCTGCTGACGCCGGACGGCATCCTGATGCTCGCCAACCACTACTTCGTTGGTGTCGATCCGGGCTCACGCGTGTCGCGGCGCATCCATGACGCGTTCCGCTGGTCGCCGGCCTTGCGCCTGATGGACGATCACCGCCGGCCGTTCTGGCTTGCCAGCCTGCTGGCGCCCGCCGCCGGGTGACGTTGCCGACTGGCCGTCGGCTACTTCTTGACCGATGCCGGCATCCCGGCGGGATCGATGACCATCCCGAACGCCTCCTGATTATGGGCGTGGCAGAGATGATGCAGCCCGAACACGCTCTCGATCGCGGTCTGCTGGCCCTGGATGTCGAGCGTACGGTTGACCGCCTCCTTGGTCAGCTTCAGTGCGAACGCCGGCATCTTTGCGATGCGCGATGCCAGCGTCAGGGTGAACGCCGAAAGCTCGGCGCGCGGCACGACGTGGTTGACCATGCCGAAGCCGCGGGCTTCCTCGGCGCTCCAGAAATCGGCGGTGAACAGCAATTCCTTCGCCTTGCGCGGGCCGAGCTCCCACGGGTGCACGAACCACTCGACGCCGCAGACGCCCATCGTCACCACCGGATCGCAGAAGCTGGCATCCTCACTGGCGATGATCAGGTCCATCGCCCAGGCCAGCATCAGCCCGCCGGCGATGCACTTGCCCTGAACCTCGGCGATGGTCGGTTTCGACAGGTTGCGCCAGCGCCGCGTCGCCTGCAGGTATATTTCCTGTTCCCGCGCGTAGCGGCCATGCGCCGCGACCTCGGTAAAGCCGCCCCAGGTGCCCATAACCGGAAAATCTTTTCCCAATTCCGATTTGCCGGATTGGCGCAGATCGTGCCCGGCGGAGAAATGCGGGTCGGCGCCGGCGAGGATGATCACTTTCACCGCATCGTCCGCCACCGCGCGGTCGAGGGCTGCGGTCAGGTCGTAGGTCATCTGCAGGTTCTGCGCATTGCGCATCTCCGGCCGGTTCATC
>JAYTTA010000372.1:0-5134 GCA_043745345.1 Acetobacteraceae bacterium
TCGTTCGAGCACATCCACCACGGGGCCGAGCGCCACCCGCGCGATCTCCCCGAACGCCGTATGCGGCGCGACCGCGGTCGCTGCCGCCACATCCGCGCCGGCGTCGGACAGCTCGTTGGCGATTGTCCCCAGGTATCGCCCCAGCCCTGCCTTGTCGCCGCCGGCCGCGCAGACCAGGACGGTGTCCACGTCGGCATGGCTCAGGACTAACTTCAGCGCACGCTTCTCTGCCACACACCGCTTCAGGACCTACTCAAAACAGAAGACCTCGGCACGCACGGCCAGGCCGCCGATCAACCCGATCTTCTTGGTGTCCGCCGTTCCTGAACTCTGTTCCACCATCGAGGCCTTCAGTTCGTCGTCGTCATCCCGGGCCGAGGTTCCGGCTGGCCGTCCTTGGACAGTTGGAACACCCGCGGAGGGAGAGCCCTTGTCTTACCTGAGTGTCTCGGAAAACAGCTCCTGCATGGCAGCCCAAGACCGCGTATCCGCGTCGGCGTTGTAGCGGATCGCATTGGGCATATTTGCCACCGCGGCCTGCTCGTTGGTGAAGCTGTGCACCGTGTTGCCGTACAGGTGCATCTGCCAGTCGGCTTTCGCGGCGCGCATCTCGGCCTCGAAGCCGGCGCGCTGATCGGGCGGGATCATCGGATCGTCGGCGCCGATGCAGACCAGGATGCGGGCATCGACCGTGCCGGCCGCCGGGGACTTGCTGGCGAGCCCGCTGTGGAATCCGACCACGGCGCGGATGGGGGCGCGGGATCGGGCAAGCTCCAGCGACATGGTGCCGCCGAAGCAGAAGCCGATCGAGCCGATGCGGGCGGCGTCAACCTCCGGCCGGGCGGCCAGCGCCTGCAGCCCGCCGCCGGCGCGCGACCGGGTGCGGGACGGATCGGCAAACAGCGGCTCCAGCAGCCCGATCGCCTCCTGCAGCCCTGTCGCCTGATAGGCGTTGCCGTGCAGGTCGCAGGCGAGTGCCACGTAGCCAAGGCTGGCAAGTCGTCTTGCGCGGGAGATCGCGTGCTCGCCAAGTCCGAAGGCCTCGGGAAAGACCAACACGCCGGCGCGCTTGCCGGAGGACGGAACCCCGGCGCCGGGGTCGAAGAACAGCTGACTGCGCATCGTCAGCCCGTCGGCCTGGTAGGTGATCATCTCGTTCTGCATCGGTTGTCCTCCGTGAACGGCGGCTGGATAGAACGCGCCCGCCGCCCTGTCCATGCACGTGTCGGCGAGAAGACAACCTCTCAGGCGGGCTGGCTGCGGGCACGCTCCGGCAGGATCATCCAGGCGGGGATGTCGGGATGCAGTGAGGCCGCGCCGCATCGGAGCTCGGCGCCAAGGGCATCGATGCGCAGAACGGCAAGGCCGCGCCGTTCAACGCCAGATCGCATGGTGCCGATTTCGGCCCCGTTGGCCAGGACCGGCGTGCCGGGGGCGGGCAGGGCACCTTCGACCATGACCGGAACCAGGCGTCGCTTCAGCAGGCCGCGGTATTTGGTCCGCGCGGTCAGTTCCTGGCCCATGTAGCAGCCTTTGGTCCAGGAAATGCCGTGCAGCTCGTCGAATCCTGCCTCCAGTAAAGCGGTCTTTTCCGGCTCCAGGTCGCGCACCCCGTCCGGCAGGCCGAGCGCCAGCCGGTGGCGATCATAGTCGGCTTCGGTGGCGGTGACGGCGATTGGTTCTGTCGACAGCAGGCGGAACCCGGCATCTGGTAGCCGCGGGTCGGGCGCCGCGGTCCCTGGCGGCAAGGCCCCGTTCCAACCGGCATAAACCAGGAAATCGTCACGCGCGGCAACTGTCACCTGGGCGCGCAGCCGAAAGCGCGGCAGCCGTGCGAGCAGCAGCGGCATGGCGGCGCGATCGCAATCCAACAACAAGGTATCGGTCGCGGAGAAGATGAAAAAATCGGCGAGATACTTGCCCTGCGGCGTGAGCAGCGCGGCCCAGACAGCGCGCCCGGGTGCTGCTTCGTCCACGTCGTTGGACACCAGGCCCTGGAGGAACGCCACGCGGTCGATGCCGGCCAGCTCAATCACGCCGCGGGCGGGCAAGGCGGCCAGGCAGGTGGTTTTCTGAATGCTCATGATACTTCACTTTGGCGATGGCGCGGATCGGCGCAAGAAGTGTTAGAGAGCGTGCCGATATGCAGAACACACGCCCTCCCGCCCCACAGCGCAACCCGTGTCTGCCTTGAAACCGACGAATTGAGGCCGGCGAATTGAGGATAGCGCAGATCATGGCCGGGTCACCGGCGGGTGGCGCCGAGCTGTTCTTCGAGCGGCTGACGGTGGCGCTGCATGGGGCAGGGGATAGCGTGCTGCCGCTGATCCGCCGCGATGCGGGGCGCGCCGCAAGGCTGCGCGCCGGCGGCGTGATACCCATGGAGCTGCCGTTCAGGGGGGTGTTCGATTTCAGTACAGGGCCAAGTCTTCGCCGGGCGCTTCGCGGGTTCGCACCCGACGTGGCAGTGGCTTGGATGAACCGCGCGGCACATTTCGCTCCGGCTGGGACCTGGCAGCTGGTCGGCCGGCTCGGCGGCTATTACGACCTGCGCCACTACCGGCGTTGCGACCACCTGGTCGGCAACACGCGCGGCATCGCCGACTGGATCACATCCCAGGGCTGGTCCACCGACCGGGTGCATCATCTGCCGAACTTTGTTTCTGATTTCGGTGGCGCGTCGCCAGCATCGCGGACATCGCTCGGGGTGCCCGAAACGTCGAAAATAGTGCTGGCGCTGGGCCGGCTGCACGTCAACAAGGCGTTCGACGTGTTGATCCGCGCCCTACCGCTACTCCCTGGCGTCCATGCCGTGATTGCCGGCGAGGGACCGGAACGCGCCGCCCTCGAAGACTTGGCTCGCCGGGAAAATGTCGCCGACCGGGTCCACCTGCCGGGATGGCGTCAAGATACCGGCGCCCTGTTGGCGGCGGCGGACGTGCTGGCCTGCCCGTCGCGAATCGAGCCGCTGGGCAACGTCGTGCTCGAAGCCTGGTCCGCCGCCCGCCCGGTTATCGCCGCGGCGGCGGACGGCCCGGTCGAGCTGATCCGCGACGGCCGCGACGGCGTGCTGGTCCCGATCGAGGATTCTTCGGCACTCGCCCAAGGCATTCGCGGTGTGTTCGAAGACCACTACCGGGCGGCATCTCTGGCGGCGGCCGGACGCCGCCGGTTCGAAGCCGACTTCGCGGAACAGCCGGTGCTGGCGCAATGGCGGGACTTGCTGGGTAACCTGAAGCGGGAGATGGGTTGAATGTGCGGCATCGCCGGAATGAGCCTGGCCCACAACGCGCCCTCGCCGGATGCGGCGACGATGGATGCGTTCGTGCGCGCGCTCGCCCATCGCGGCCCCGACGGCTCCGGCCACAGCGTCATCGCCCGCGTGGCGCTGATGCACAACCGCCTCGCCATCATAGACCTGGCCACTGGCGATCAGCCGTTCTACGCCGGCTCGGCGGCCCTGGTCGGCAACGGCGAGATCTACAACTACCGCGAATTGCGGCGTGGCCTTGAGGGCGTACACTTCTCCTCCAACTCGGACTGCGAGCCGCCCTTGCACCTGTGGCTGCGCGATGGTCCGGCATATGCCGAGCAGCTGCGCGGCATGTACGGCATCGCCATCCATGAGCGCGTGGCGCGGACCCTGACCCTGTCGCGCGATCCGTTCGGCATCAAGCCGCTTTACATCGCCGAAATCCGCAACGGACTGGCCTTCGCCTCGGAGCCGCAGGCGCTGCTGGCCGCTGGCCTGGTCGAGCGCCGGGTGCGCAGCGCCACCCGCGACGAGCTGTTGCAGCTGCAGTTCACGACCGGGGCCGAGACCATATTCGAGGGCATCAAGCGCGTTCTGCCGGGCGAGACATTGACCTGCGCGGACGGAAAAATCCTGGAACGCCGCCGCCGCCAGGCGCTGCCCGAGGGCGGCCCCGAGGAGATCGACGAGGATGCGGCGTTGAGCCGGCTAGACCGCGCGCTGGAGGAAAGCGTCGACCTGCACCAGCGCAGCGACGTACCGTACGGCATGTTCCTGTCCGGCGGCATTGACAGCTCGGCACTACTTGCCCTCATGGCGCGGCTGAATAGCTCGCCGGTGCTGGCCTACACTGCCGGCTTCGACACGCCCGGCGTCGCCGACGAGCGCGCCCACGCCGCGACGGTTGCCAAGGCGCTCGGCGCGCATCACGAAACCATCGAGGTCAGCGAGGCGATGGTGTGGCGCCATCTGCCCGAGATTGTCGCCTGCATGGATGATCCGTGCATGGACTATGCGATCATCCCGACTTGGTTCCTGGCACGGCGCGCCCGCCAGGACGTCAAGGTGGTGCTGTCTGGCGAGGGCGGCGACGAGCTGTTCGGCGGCTACGGCCGCTATGCCAAGGCGGCAAGGCCGTGGTGGCTAGGCGGACGCGCGATGCGCACCCGCGGCGCCTTCGACCGGGTGGACGTGTTGCGCCAACGGCCCGAGGGCTGGCGCGATGGTTTTAGCGCGTCTGAAGTACTTGCCGCCGACGGCGGCCGCTCACGGTTGCAGGCGGCGCAGGCGACCGACATCGCCGACTGGCTGCCGCACGACCTACTGCTCAAGATGGACCGCACCCTGATGGCGCACGGCGTCGAGGGCCGCACGCCGTTCCTTGATTCCGGGATCGCCGCGGCCTCGTTCCGGCTGCCGGACCATCTGAAGATGCGCAAGGGGATCGGCAAATACCTGCTGCGCCAGTGGCTGGAAAAGCATTTGCCCGTGGCGCGCCCGTTCGCGCCCAAACAGGGCTTCACCGTACCCGTGGGGACCTGGATCCGCGGCCAGGGCAACCGGCTCGGCCCACTTGTTGCTGCTCAGGAAGGCGTGCGCGAGATCGCCCACCCCGAGAAGGTCGAGGCGCTATTTCGCAACATCACCCGGTGGCGGCATGGTTTTGCCGCCTGGGAGCTGCTTTTCTATGCTCTTTGGCACCGCACCCACATCCAGGGCCTGGCACCCGAGGGCGACGTCTTTTCAACCTTGTCCGCGCACTGAACGGGGACCTGCCGATGAAACCGCATTTCGACCTGATCCTGCGCCGCGGCATCGCCGTGCTGCCGTGGGGCGAGCAGGCGGCGGATATCGGTGTTCTTGACGGTCGCATCCGCGCGA
>JAYTTA010000373.1:0-5129 GCA_043745345.1 Acetobacteraceae bacterium
GGCTTCAGGCTACAATCTGGTGACCTCGGCCGTGCGCGGCGGCGTTCGGCTGATCGGGGTGGTGATGGGTGCGGCCTCTGGTGGCGAGCGCGACCTGCACATGGCGGTGCTACTCGACCAGGGCTATGAGCACATGGACGTGACCGTCGCCAAGCACGAATCGCCGCGTGGTCCGCGGCCGTTCGTGCCGACGCTGGTTTCAGTGGCGCAGGCAGCGACCCTGCCGCCGCTGTTGATCGCGATGCCGTCAAACCGCGCAACCCGCCCGCCGGCCGCCCGGTACGGCGTTCAGGTCGGCACCTTCTCCAGCCAGCGCACGGCCCATGCCGCTTTGCTCATGGCACGGCGAACCGCGTCCGACGGCGAACCCCGGATCGAGAGCATCTCTGCGCACGGGCATACCATCTGGCGCGCTCAGCTTGTTGGCCTGTCCGCCACCGAGGCGCAGAACGCGTGCGCCGCGTTGGTTCGCAAACGGATGCCCTGCATGGTGTTGCGGCCCGAGGCCCGGCAGGTCGCCAGCCGGTAATTGCGCGCGCCGCACTGGAGACTTCGTCCAACCCGTGCAATATGACCGATAGACAGGAACCCGCGTTCCTGGGGCGGGCAGGCGGCGGATTGGAACGGAAAGCTTGAGATGGACGGTGGCGTTGAATCGCGAAAGATAACTTTGCATCGTCCAGAAGATTTCATTGGCATGCGCGCGGCCGGCAACCTGGCGGCGCGAACCTTGGACATGATCACCTCGCATATCCTGCCAGGCGTCACCACCGGCGAACTCGACCGGCTGTGCCATGATTTCATCACCGGCCACAACGCGGTCCCGGCCCCCTTAAACTATCGCGGCTTTCCGAAATCGATCTGCACCTCGCTCAACCATGTCGTCTGCCATGGCATCCCTGGCGAGCGCCGGCTTGAGAACGGCGACGTGCTGAATATCGATGTGACCGTGATCCTGGATGGCTGGTATGGGGATACCTCACGCATGTACGTTGCAGGAACGGCTTCGACCAAGGCGCGCAACCTGATCGACGTTACCCATGAAAGCCTGCTGCGCGGGATAGCCGCAGTGCGGCCCGGCGCCACGCTCGGTGATGTCGGCCACGCCATCCAGACCTATGTCGAAAGTCAGCGCTTTTCGGTGGTGCGCGATTTCTGCGGCCACGGCATCGGCCGCAACTTCCATGAGCCGCCGAACGTGCTGCATTTTGGCCGCCCCGGTGAGGGCACCGTGTTGCGTCCGGGCATGTTTTTCACGATCGAGCCGATGGTCAATGCGGGACGGCCCGAGGTGAAGGTGCTGGATGACGGCTGGACGGCGGTAACGCGCGATCGCAGCCTGTCGATGCAGTTCGAGCATATGATTGGCGTGACGGAGGAGGAGTGCGAAGTTTTCACCTACTCGCCGGCTGGGATGCATAAGCCGCCCTATCAGTGAGCGTGGGCCTCCGCGCCCCAACCCCCCGCCCGGGAGCGCTTCTCACAAGCAAAGGGGTTCAAAAGGGGAGACTGCCCCTTTGCGGGGTTTAGGCCAGAGCCTCATGCTTGCTTCGACATTAGCCTGATGGCAACCTAAGGTTGCATGAGCAAGCTCCAGCAAACCGGCTTTGCCGAATTCGCTCCGGCCATTCCCGGCGCCGACGGACATCGCGCCCGCATGCGAGACCGGCTTCTGACGGCCGGACCCGACGCGTTGGCCGACCACGAGATGCTGGAGATGATCCTTTTCCTCGCGTTGCCGCGGCGCGATACCAAGCCGATCGCGCGCGCTCTGATAACCTCGTTCGGCAGCTTCGCCGCCGCCATCGCCGCCCCACCCCAGGCGCTGCGCGCGATCGACGGGCTGGGGGAGGCCGGGCTCGCCGCGTTGAAGACCGTGCAGGCCGCGGCCTTGCGGCTGGTGCGCGCGGAGGTGATGCACCAGCCGGTGCTGAACAACTGGGACAGGCTGATGGACTACCTGAATGCCGTGCTGGCGCGCGAGAAGATCGAGCAGTTCCGCATCCTGTTCCTCGACAACAAGAACCGGCTGCAGGGCGACGAGGCGCAGGCGCGCGGCACCGTCAACCACACCCCCGTCTATCCGCGCGAGGTCGTCAAGCGCGCGCTGGAGCTGCACGCGACCGCGATCATCCTGGTCCACAACCATCCGAGCGGCGATCCGACACCCTCGGCCGAGGACATCTCGATGACGCGCGAGATCAAGCAGGCGGCCGCGGTGCTGTCGATCGTGCTGCACGACCACGTCATCGTCGGCAACGGCCGGTGGCTGAGTTTTCGCCGGGAAGGCCTGCTGTGATCAGCCGATAACGCCCAAGACCTCGTGCGAGCCGTCCCAGATCATTCGGATGGCGACGCCGAGCACGATCACCAGGCCGATCCAGGCAATCCACCGGTAACGCTCCAGCAGCCGCGCGACCAGACCGGCAGCAAGGCCCATGAGCGCCACCGACAGGGTCAGGCCGACGACCAGCACCCACAAGCTGTCGCGCGCGGCGCCGGCGACCGCCAGCACGTTGTCAAGGCTCATCGACAGGTCGGCGACGACGATCTGGATCATCGCTTGGCGCATCGTCTTGGTCGGCGGACCGGAGTTTCCGATCTCGTGCGGCTTGACCCGGAGCTCGCGATACATCTTCCAGAGGACCCACACGAGAAGAAGCCCGCCAGCCAGCATCAGCCCGATGACCGCCAACAGCTGCAGGGTGATGGCGCCAAGCAGGATGCGGATCACCGTGGCGCCGATGATGCCGATCAGGATGGCGCGCTTCTGCTGGTGCGCCGGCAGCCCGGCGACGGCGATCCCGACCACGATCGCGTTGTCGCCGGCCAGCGCGAGATCGATCACCATCACCTGCGCCAGGGCGGTGAGGTCGGAAATCAGCATCGGCGGGAAGGAAGAAAAGTCCATTAGGCGGCTCCGATCGGTATCACCGCCCACAGGGCCGGCCTGTTGTCATATCCCGTTATACTCAAATAGAACGTCCGATATGGAATAATGGCCGGCCCGACCCTGAGCCGCCGCGATAAACACTGGAAAAATCACCATGGTGCCCCGTTACAGCCGACCGGAGATGGCCGCGATCTGGGCGCCGGAGAACCGTTTCCGAATATGGTTCGAGATCGAGGCGTTAGCCTGCGAGGCGATGGCCGAACTCGGCGACATCCCACAGGAAGCGGCAAAGATCATCCGGGAGAAGGGCGCGGCCAAGGTCAAGGATATCACCGCGGCCGACCTGGAACGGATCGACGCGATCGAGCGCGAGACCCGCCACGACGTGATCGCGTTCCTGACCTGGCTCGCCGAGGGCATCGGCCCGGAAAGCCGGTTCGTGCATCAGGGCATGACCAGCTCCGACGTGCTCGACACCTGCTTCTCGGTTCAGCTGACCCAGGCCGCGGATATTCTTATCCGTGAGGTCGATGCCGTGCTGGCGGCGTTGAAGGCGCGCGCGTTCGAACACAAACACACGCTGACGATCGGGCGCAGCCACGGTATCCATGCCGAACCGACCAGCTTTGGCTTGAAGCTGGCCGGTCATTTTTCCGAATTTGCCCGCAACCGGGCGCGGCTGGTGGCAGCGCGGGCCGAGATCGCGGTCGCCGCAGTTTCGGGCGCCGTCGGCACCTTCGCCCATCTCGATCCGCGGGTGGAAGAGTACGTCGCCGAAAAGCTTGGGCTGGCGATCGAGCCGGTTTCCACCCAGGTGATCCCGCGCGACCGCCACGCGGCGTTCTTCTGCACGCTTGGCGTGGTCGCCAGCGGCATCGAGCGGCTGGCGACCGAAGTGCGCCATCTGCAGCGCTCCGAGGTGCGGGAGGCGGAAGAATTCTTCCACACCGGGCAAAAGGGCAGCTCGGCGATGCCGCACAAGCGCAACCCGGTGCTGTCGGAGAACCTGACCGGCCTGGCGCGGCTGGTACGCGCCTGCGTGGTCCCGGCGCTGGAGAATGTTTCTCTCTGGCACGAACGCGACATCAGCCACTCATCCGTCGAGCGGGTGATCGCGCCGGACGCCACCATCGGTCTCGATTTCGCGCTCAGCCGGCTGGCGGGAATGATGTCGAAACTGACGGTTTACCCCGACCGGATGCTGGAAAACCTGGAAAGCCTCGGCGGCGTGGTGCATTCAGGCGAGGTCCTGCTGGTGCTGACCCACGCCGGCATCTCGCGGGAGGACGCCTACGCCATCGTGCAGCGCAACGCGATGGCAACCTGGAACGAGCTGGGTCAGGTGGGAGCGCGTAATTTTCGCGACAACCTGGCGGCAGACCCGGAGGTTTCAGAGCGGGTGGCATCGGACGCGCTGGATGCCGCGATGAATTCGAAGACTCACCTTAAGGAGCTGGACCGCATCTTCACTCGAATATTCGGCGAGCCAGGGCCAGCCGCCTGACATTTCGAAACAGCCTCGGCCTGCTGCTGCTGGCGGCAGTGCTGGAAGCCGGTGGCGACGCGCTAATTCGAACCGGGTTGAACACCGCGCCAACTTTGCTTCGGCTTGGGCTGATCGCCGCCGGCGGCAGTGTCCTGCTGCTATACGGACTGACGGTGAACGCGCCCGGGTGGGATTTCGGTCGATCGCTTGGCGTCTATGTCGCGATGTTCTTCGTGGTCGCCCAGACAATCAACCTGTTGGCGTTCGGCACTTGGCCGGCGCAAGGCGTGCTGCTCGGCGGAACGCTGATCGTCGCCGGTGGCGTGATTGTCGCAGTATGGGCGAGGTAGCCGAGTTCGATGCCGCCCCGACTAGGAGTGTGAGATAGTACCGAGTCTTGTTGACCGGAACCCTTACGCCCAACAGCGCAGTCCGAGGGACAGGATGCGCCAGGGTTGATCGGCAAGGCGGTTCCGGCCGTGCCAGCCCGCCTGATCGAGCCGCACGACGACGTGCGCGCCGGGTGCCACGGCGGCAGGCTGGCTTGGATGGCTGCCCGCGCGGCGGGGAAGTTTTTTATATGTCGGGATGGCGGCCAGGTCCTGCGCATGATGGCGCGGGCGCGCCGACAGCTTGCGCTACCCTCCGCTGCCATTCCATCCGCAAGGGCGGAACCTTGGGCAGCTCCGCCCAGGTTGCGCAATTCCCAGCTGAGCGTCGGCTTGGCCACGCTGACCTGGAACTCGTCCC
>JAYTTA010000374.1:0-5124 GCA_043745345.1 Acetobacteraceae bacterium
TTGTTCCCGCTGCACGTGGAGACCGTCGGGGCTAATATGTCTCGAACATCGCCGTGATCCGGTCCGGATCGCTGGTGACGCCAAGTGCCAGCGCCAGCAGCAGCCGGGCCTTCTGCGGGTTGAGGTTGTCGCCGGACAAAAACCCCATCTCGCGCGACCGGGTGCCGCGGAAAACCCGGCCGCTGCCGGCACGGGTGGACTGCACCACGACTACGCCCCCAGCCACCGCCTCACGCAGCGCTTCGGCCTCGGCCGGGGTGGTGAAGTTGGGCGCGAACCCGGCCGAGACGATGCCGCGCGCGCCGGCGGCGACGAAGGCGCGCACCGCGGTGCCGTCGCAGCCGGCATAGGCATAGGCGATGTCCACCCGCGGCAGCGCCTCGATCGTGCGCAGGTCGAACTCGGTTTTTGGCGCGCGGATGCGGGTAGGCATCCGATAGAAGCAAATCCGGTCGGCGTCGGCATGGCCAAGCACGCCGAAATCGGGCGAGCGAAACGTCTGCATCCGCAGCGTGCTGGTCTTGGTCACCTCGCGCGCCGCCTGGATCTCGTCGTTCAGCACCACCAGCACGCCAAGCCCCCGGGCGCGCGGGTCGGCGGCGACGCGAACCGCGTTGACCAGGTTCATGCCGGCATCGGTGGACAGCGCGCTGAGAGGCCGCTGCGATCCGACCACGACCACGCCGACATCGACCTTGAGCGTCAGGTTGAGGAACCAGGCGGTCTCCTCCAACGACGCCGTGCCGTGGCCGATGACGATGCCCGCGAGGTCTGGGTGCTCGGCCACCAGACGGTCGCAGATCGCGCCGATCTCCTTCCAGTCGGCGAAGTAGATCCCCGGACTGGTGGTGTTGCGAAAGCGCACGGCGACGACATCGGCGACCAGCGCCACTTCCGGCACCCGCTGCATAATTTCGTCGGCATGCAGACGGTTGCCGGCGGCGCCGTAATCCATCGTGTCGAGCGGGCCGGCTCCGACCGAGGAGATCGTGCCGCCGGTGCCGATGAACGCGACTTTCGGTTTCATTCGACCTGTCCCAATATTGTTCCGATCCCTTGCCAAGCTTTTGCGATCAACGCAATGTCCGGGACCTAGCCTACGGGCAGCAAACGCCTCGACCAATAAATAACGACGTCCGGCGCGAACGCGACCGGACGCAACGAGGAGGCTTCCGATGCGGCATCATTTCGCACCCATTGCCCTGCTGCTCGCCGGGCTATGGACCATAGCTCCGGCCCACGCCCAACGAACCTACGATCCCGGCATCACCGATACCGAAATAAAGATCGGCAACACCATGGCCTATAGCGGCCCGGTCTCGGCGGCCGGCGTCGAGGGCCGGGTGATGGCCGCCTTTTTCGACCAGATCAACGACCAGGGCGGCATCCATGGTCGCAAGATCAAATTCCTGAGCTACGATGACGGGTTCTCGCCGCCCAAGACCGTGGAGGCCACCCGCCGGCTGGTCGAGCAGGACCAGGTCGCGCTGATGTTCGCGACGCTCGGCACGGCGCCAAGTTCAGCGATCCGCCAATACCTCAACACCAAGAAAATCCCGCATCTGTTCGTCGTCAGCACGGCCGCCAAGTGGAACGATCCGAAGAGTTTTCCCTGGTCGATGCCATTCCCGTGGGCGCCGAACTACGCCTCTGAAGCCGCGGCCCAGGTTCGCTACGCGCTGGCGGCCAAGCCCGGCGCGCGCTTTGCCGTGCTGTATGAGAACGACGATGCCGGCAAGGAATATCTGACGGGCGCCCGGGCCGCACTTGGGGACGCAGCCGACAAATCGATCGTCGCGCTGCAGAGCTTTGAGGTCACCGACCCGACCGTCGACAGCCAGATCGTCTCGTTGGCCAGCTCGAAGGCCGACGTCTTCCTGAACTACAGCGTCACGCCGCGCGCATGCTCGCAGGCGATCCGCAAGGGCTACGACATCGACTGGCTGCCGATGCGCATGCTGACCAGCGCCTGCACCAACCCGGACACGGTGCTGAAGCCGGCCGGGCTGGAAAAAGCCAAAGGCATCATCAGCCTGATCGCCTTCAAGCAGGCCACCGAAGCCTCGCGCGCCGATCCCGAAATGGCCAAGTACCTGGCCTTCATGAAGGCGCGGCTGCCCAATGAGGAGGCGATGACCCTGTATGGCGTCTATGCCTACTCGGCGGCGCAGGCGATGGTCGTGGTGCTGCAGCAATGCGGCGACGACGTGTCACGCGACAACATCATGCGCCAGGCGCTGAACCTGCGCGACGTGCAGCTGCCGCTGCTGCTGCCCGGCATCCGGATGAACACCTCGCCCGAAGACTATGCGCCGATCAAAAGCGCCTACATGGCGAAGTTCGACGGCGACACCTGGGTGCAATTCGGTGAGCTGATCGAGGCGAAGTAGAGGGGGTCACAAGGGGCGACTGCCCCAATACTTGAACGTGGGGGCGGGGTTTGGGGCATAGCCCCACGCTTTACAGCGTCGCCCCGCCGTCGATCGCGACTTCAGCGCCGGTGATATAGCCGCTCTCGTCCGACAACAAATAAAGCACCAGGCTGGCGACTTCCTCGGCCGTGCCCATCCGCTTCATCGGCACCAGCCGCAGCCGGCGCTCGTTCTGCTCCGCGGTGCGCACCTTCAGCATCTCGGTGTCGATCGGCCCGGGATGGATCGAGTTCACGCGGATGCGGCGGGGCGCCAGGTCTACCGCCGCCGACTTGGTCATGCCGCGCAGCGCCCATTTGGTCGCGCTGTAGGCGAAGGCGCCGGGCGAGCCGCGCAGGCCGGCAACCGACGACACGTTGACGATCGAGCCGCCGCCTGAGCGCTCCATCGCTGCCACCACGGCCTTCATGCCGAGAAAGCAGCCGAGCTGATTGATCCGCATGTGACGCTCGAACAGCGCGGCATCGGTCTCCATCAGGGTCGCGGGCTGGTAGATGCCGGCATTGTTGACCAGGCCGTGCAGGCCGCCCATCGCCTCCGCCATGTCCACCGCCGCCGTCCAGTCGGCCTCGTTGGTTACATCATGGCGCACGAAGGTTGCCGCATCGCCAAGTTCGGCGGCCAGCTGCCGCCCCTCCGCTTCCAGCACGTCGCCGATGACCACCCGGGCTCCCTCGGCCACGAACAGCCGGGCCTCGGCCGCACCCTGGCCGCGCGCGCCGCCGCTGATCAGGATTGTTTTGCTTGCAAGACGGTCCATCGTTCGCTCCCATTTTTCGAAACGCTAGACCAAGGCCAGGCCGATCCATAATCGGACCGGCCCAGAAACGGTATGAGTGTCAGCCGCCCTGAGCCAGCATCTTCTCCGCGGGTTCCGTCTGCTGCTGGTCGGCCTGCTTGGCCTCGGCAAGCGACGTCTTCGTGTCCTGCCCGGTTTCGCCCAGCCCGACCTTGGTCGCGTAGGTTGCCGACTTCCTCGGCGCCGCCGGTTTCCTGCAGGGCGCGTTCGATACGCCGGGCCGACATCTCGGCGGTCTTGTGGCCTTCCCCGATCGCTGCCTGCAGTTCGGGATGGCTCGCATCGCCCTGGATCTCGGCCGTCGCCTGCTTCGCCACGTCGCCGCCAGCCTTGAGCGCCTGCACGCCCTGCGCGACCGGCGCGCCGGTATCGGCCGATCTGGAGGATGGCTGCGGCGCCAAGCCGGAAGCCTGCGCCGAAACCGTCCAGTTGGCCGCCGAGGCCGGGTTGTGCGGCTGCACGATCGAGGACACCACCGCAGATCCGGCCAACCCGATCCACGGCTTCGAGCACCCTGTCGCCCGCATCCGCGCCGCCGGCGTGCGCCGGATCAGCGTCGGCGGCGTGCTGGCGCGCGCGACCTACGGCCAGTTACTCGCGCCGGCTCGTCTGCTGGTTGGCGGCGACCTACCCGGCGTACTGCGCGACGTGCCGCCGCACGCCGCTATCGAAGCGATGATGCAACCTTGAACACCGTGGGCAAGAAAGCTTGGGCTCTCCCTCCGCGGGTATTCCAACTGCGCCCCAACCCACAAAGGGGCAGTCGCCCCTTTTGGACCCCCATATTTATGAAATGCGCTCCCGGAGGCTTCCCGGGCCGGGTCACGGGCAGAGCCCCACCCTTCCTGCCTACGTCCAATAAAGCACCCGAGCCCGAGGCAGCCATTGCGTCAGCGCCTGCTCCAAGACACTCCGCATATCCGCCATCTGCTGCTTCGGCAGCACCCACTTCACCGAGCCAAATTTTGTGAGTTTGCGAGACCGCAACGCCTCGTCCATCTCCAGCGCGCTGCCCGGATACCAATCCTGCAGCACCGCCTTGGACTTCGGCGAGAACCGATGCGTGATCAACTCGGCGGTCAGGTCCACGCCGGCGATCCCGTTCAACGCCGCGGCGACGTCCGCCATCAGCTGCGCATAGGCATCCTCCCAACCGGCAACGGGCAGGATCGGCGCCACGGTAATGCCGACCGGATAGCCGGCCTGGGCGACCTGGCGCAGCGCCGCCAGCCGCTCGGGCATCCGCGGCGCCCCGCCCTCGAAGCGTTCGGTGCCGCGCGCGTTGACCGAGAACCGCACCCGCGTGCGTCCGCCATGGTCAAGGCCGAGCAACGGCGCCACGCGGGCGAACTTGGTCGTGAAGCGCAATTGCACCGGCGCCTGCCAGGCTCCGAAATGGTTGATGCAGGCGGCTAACCCGCCGGTCAGGTGCTCGATGCCGAGGGGATCGGTGTAGCAGGAGCATTCGAACGTGGTGCCCTCGCTGGCGCGCTCGGCCGATCGCGAGGTGATGCTGCCGCGCCCCAGGGCGGCCGGCAGCCCGGCCAGGATCTCGGGCAGGTTGGCATAGGCGCGCACGATCGGCGGCCCACCCAGAGAGCCCGCCAGGTAGCAGTACTGACAGTGCGCCGGGCAGCCCTCAGCAAGGTCGAACCGCCAGTCGGCGCTGGGCGGGATGGGCTCCAGCCTGCGCCGGCTTGGCGATGCCACCACTACCGCCAGGGTCGACTTGGCGTCACGGTAGCTGTCCGGCAGCCTGGCTAGCCGATCAGACTTTAGCCGCACGATCTCGGCCCCGAGCAAACGTGCACGCTCGACCATCGCGGTGCCGTGCGACCACTCCAGCGCCGAGGGCGTCACCAGCACGCGCTTGGGTTTCCAGGCTGCGAATTC
>JAYTTA010000375.1:0-5084 GCA_043745345.1 Acetobacteraceae bacterium
GCAAACGGGCCAAGCATCTCACGCGGGAAAATGCGCTGGGCTGCGTGCTCGGCTATACCGTCGGCAACGACGTCAGCGAGCGCAGCTGGCAGAAATCCGACCGTACCCTGTGGCGAGCCAAGAACACGGACACCTTCGCGCCGATGGGCCCGTGGATCGAGACCGATGTCGATCTCTCTGCCCTGACCACTAAAATTCGGTTGAACGGCCGCGAGGTGATCCGGTTTCCAACCAACGACATGATCTTCGGCGTGGTCGATTTCCTCGTCGCGATGACCACATATTTGACGCTGGAGCCCGGTGACATGCTGTGGATGGGCACCGAAGGGGCCACCGAGAACATGAAGGACGGCGACACCTGCGAAGTCGAGATCACAGGCATCGGCACGCTTACCAACCCTGTGCGGCGGGAAGGTTAAGTTCAGGGCTCTGCCCTGGACCCGTAAAAGGGCAGTCGCCCCTTTAAACCCCTCGATTTAGTAAGGCGGGTCCAGAAGGGCTTTTCCTGGCGGGGTTTCGGGCAGAGCCCGATGTTATCTCGCTTGCTGGATGGCGCTGAGTATCCAGTTTCCGCCACGCGAACGCACAAACGTCCATAGCTCGGTCGCCTTGACGTGCTCGGTTGTACTGCCGTCAACCACCCTGTTCTGCGCGTCGATGGTGGCGTCGATCATCGAGAACTGCATCGCCACGGTCGCGTAGTCGCGGCCCTGCTCGGTCCATGCCTCGGACAGATCACCTTTGACCAAATGTACTTCGGTGACGGTGTTGCGAACGCCGCGGCTTGCTTGGTCGGCCAGCTGCTCGCCGAAATAGCCGAGCATCTCCGGCGTCACGATGGCCCTCAGGCCCGCCAGGTCCTGCGCCGACCAGGCGGCCTGGACGCGCTGGAGCAGGGCCTCATAGGCCTGGTAGTCGGCCGGCTCGATGCGGACTGGCGGCCCTGATGGCGCGGCACCGCCGCGTCCTGCAGGCGGCACCGGACCGGCATTGGGCGTGAACATGGACGGCCCGCCGGCCATCGCCGGCTGCCGGGCGCGGAACATGCGGAATAGCCAACGCCCGATGAAGAACACCAGGCCGAACTGGATCAGCAGACCCAGAAAGCTGGCGCCGCCGCCAAGCCCGCCGAACATGCCGTGGCCGAACAACATGCCACCGATGCCAGCGCCGATAAGCCCACCCAGCAGGCCGGAACCGAAACCGCCGCCGAAAAGGCCGCCGGACCGCGGGGCCGGGGCGAAACCGCCAGATGGACCAGGAGACGGCGCGTTGGGAGTAATGCTACGCTGCACCGGCGAGGTGTAACCGGGATAGGTGCCGGTCGAGGGCGGCGCCGAGAAGGTGCGGCCGCCACGGCTGCCCATGGAACCGCCGAACCCGGCGCGGGCATCCGCGGTCACGGGTGTCAAGGCCAATGCCAGGACGGAAACGGCGGCAAGGATGCTGGAAGCGTGGCGCATGGAGCAAGACTCCGTTAGAGAACTGCACTGTATATAGGCATTCCGCCGCATCACGAACAGGAGGGCCGTACCCGGCAAGTCTCAGGCGCCGGCGACCATCAGCCCCTCGATCCGTAACGTCGGCGCGTCCGTACCGCGACGAAACATCAGGTCGTTGGCCGGAACGAGATTGAGAAACATGTCCAGCAGATTGCCGGCAACGGTGATCTCGGCGATCGGCTCGGCCAACTCACCATTGCGGATCATGAAGCCGGCGGCACCGCGCGAATAATCCCCGGTCAGGCCGTTCACGCCCATGCCGATCAGTTCAGTGAGATAGACGCCCTCGACGATGTCGGCCATCAGCTCGGCAGGGCTCAGTTTGCCGGCCGCCATATACAGGTTGCTCGGCGACGGGCTTGGCGGACCGGAAGTGCCGCGGGCGGCGTGGCCGGTGGAGGTCAGGCCGAGCTGGCGGGCTGATCGGCTATCCAGCAGCCAGCTTTTCAGCACGCCGTTCTCGACCAGAGTCCGGGCGCGCGTCGGCGTCCCTTCGCCATCAAAGATGCGGGAACGCAGGCCGCGGTGGCGGCGCGGATCGTCGTGGACGTCGATGCCGTCGGGCAGAATTTTCTGGCTCATACGGTCCTTGAGGAAAGAGGTGCCGCGCGCCACCCCTGCCCCATTGATGGCACCGGCAAGATGACCAAGCAGGCCGCCCGAGACACGGGAATCGTAGACCACCGTATATCTGCCGGTTTTCGGCCGCGCCGGATTGAGCCGCGCCACGGCACGTCCGCCCGCCGAGCGGCCCACCGCTTCGGGATCGTCAAGGTCGGACAGGTGGACTGCGCTGGTATAGTCGTAATCACGCTGCATGCCGGTGCCGGCCCCGGCCAGCGCAACCGCGGATACCGAGTGGCTGGTCCTAACCGACCGGCCGGAAAACCCTGCCGAGGTCACGAGGTGACCAACGGAACGGCTGTAGCCGGCATCGCCTCCCTCGGAGTTGGTAACGCCGGTGATAGCCCGCGCGGCATCCTCGGCCAACGCCGCGCGGGCGATCAGCTGTTCCGTGGTCGGTTCGGTAAGGTCCTCAAGGTCGAGCATCACCGGCTCCGGCGGCGCCATGGTTTCGGCTAGGCCAGCCTCGGAATCTTCGGGCACCACGCGCGCCATGGCAACGGCGCGCTCGGCCAGCGCCTTAAAGCCAGTTGGATCGATCGTGGTCGAGGACACCATAGCCACGTGTCGGCCGACGAAGACACGCAATCCAAGATCGCGTCCCTCGGACCGTTCAACCTGCTCGGTCGCACCCAGCCGGCGGGCGACCGACAGCGAGGCGCCAGAGAACAGCACCGCATCCGCGGCATCGGCGCCGGCTGCCCGGGCTTGCCCAATAAGATCGGCGAGAAGGTTTTCGACGCTGGTTGTGGTTTTGCTCATTTCGGTAAGATAGGCGGCGCGAGGCGGCCACGAAAGGGCTGACGGATCTGACAGCCGCGAAGCAAGCATGGGGCTCTGCCCCATACCCCGCCGGAGTAGCGCTCCGGTGCGCCCAACCTGAGGAAGGGGTTTGAAGGGACGACTGTTGCTTTACGGGGTTTGGCGCGGAGCCCCAACGTTGCTGTCTTCAAGCCGCCAGCTGTCCCGCGATCTCCTCCAAAGCCGGAATACGCGTGGCAGGCCCCATCGTCGCCAAGGTCGGCGCGGCACGGAACAACCCGGCCGCGGCGCGAACCACGTCACCTGTCGTCACGGCGGTGATCTTGGCCACGGTCTCGGCGGTTGGGATGATCCGCCCGAAAATCTGCACCTGGCGGGCCAGCTGCTCGCATCGGCTCCCCGTGCTCTCCAGTGACATCAGCAGGCTCGCCTTGACCTGCGCGCGCGCGCGCGCCAGCTCGGCCTCGGTCACGCCAAGCTGCACCTTGCGGAGTTCCTCCAGCGCCACCGGCATCAATTCGGCGGCCTCGGACTCGCCGGTGCCGGCATAAATGCCGAACAGCCCGGCATCCATGTAGGGCTGGGCGAAGCTGTAGATCGAGTAGACCAGGCCACGCTTCTCGCGGATTTCCTGAAACAGCCGCGAGGACATGCCACCGCCCAGCAACGTCGAAAGCAGCAGGGTCGGATAGTAGTCGGCATGACCGTAGCCGACGGCGGGGAAGCCCAGCACGATGTGGACCTGATCAAGGTCGCGCGCCTCGCGGAATTCGCCGCCCCTGTAGAGCCCAGCCTCAGGTAGCCCCGCGGGCGCGGTCGGCAGATCAGCGAAATGACGCTGAGCCAAGTCGAGGATAGCCTCATGGGTCAGCGCCCCGGCGGCGGCGAGCACCACGTTGCCAGCCGAATAATGGCGGCGCATGTAGTTCATCAAGGTTGCCCGCGGCATGGCGCGGATACCGTCCTCGGTACCTAGCACCGGGCGTCCCATTGGCTGACCAGGGAACGCAGCCTCCTGGAAATGGTCGAAGATGATATCGTCGGGCGTGTCGTTGGCCTGGCCGATCTCCTGTAGGATCACGCCGCGCTCGCGCTCCAGTTCCTCAGGGTCGAACGTCGAATGGGTCAGGATGTCGCCGATGATATCCGCACCCAGCGCGGTATCCTCCTTCAGCACCTTGACGTAGTAGGCGGTCTGCTCACGCGCCGTGTAGGCGTTGATCTGGCCACCGACAGCCTCGATCTCCTCGGCGATCCCCGCGGCGCTACGGCGCTCGGTGCCCTTGAAGGCCATATGTTCCAGGAAGTGCGAGACGCCGTTCTCGGCCGCGGTCTCATGCCTTGTGCCGGTCGCAACATAGGCACCCAGCGAAACCGTCTCGACCCGGTCCATCCGCTCAGTGACGACGGTCAGGCCGGAGGGCAGCTTGGTCAGCTGGATGTTCTTTGTGCTCGGCACTTTATTTTCCTTACTGGAAGTCTGGGCTGGAAATCAGGCGGCGTTGCGGCGGACGGAGCCGCGAACCGCGGCTTCGACAGCGCCAAGATCGGCCGCGATCACGGAAAAACGCTCGGGACGGTGATATAGGTCCGCGAGACGCTGCGGCAATGCCGGGCGCTCACCGGTGGCGCGTTCCACCGCATCCGGGAATTTCGCCGGGTGGGCCGTTGCCATGGCGATGGTCGGCACCCCGTGCGGCGGATGTACCCGTGCCGCGGCAATGCCGATCGCCGTGTGCGGATCGGCCAGATAGTGGTATGTCGCGCGAAGCCGGCGGATTTCCGCCTCGGTACCGACGTCGTCAAGCGCATGGCCGTGAAACAGCGCCGTTGCTCGGCGCCATGCGGCGTCGGGCACCGTCATGCAGCCAGTGGCACGAAACCCGAGCATCGCGGCCCGGGTCGCCTGCGGATCGCGATCTAGTATCTCAAACAGCAGCCGCTCGAAATTGGAACTTACCTGGATGTCCATGCTCGGCGACACGCTGGGCTCGACCGGCCGCATCGACATGTCGTTGGCCGACAAGAACCGGGGAAGGATATCGTTACGGTTGGAGCCGATGGTCAATCTTGCCACCGGCAGGCCGATCCGCCGTGCCGCCCAGGCGGCGAGCACATTGCCAAAATTGCCGGTGGGGACGCTGAAGGCGACCTCCCGCTCCGGCGCTCCCAGCGCCAAGGCCGAGGCAACATAGT
>JAYTTA010000376.1:0-5079 GCA_043745345.1 Acetobacteraceae bacterium
CGGGGGAGAGCGAGACGGGGTTTCATGGCGCAGCGTGTCCTATCGAGATAGCTGTGGCATCATCAAGCAAAAACAGTGCCGCAGAATGAGGCTCCACGCCAGAGGTATGCGCGGAACATGGGTTGGGCAATCGCTTGGCGCATGACAACGGCCTGCGCTGGACGAAAGGGCCTGGGCGCACGAACATCACGGAATAATCAACCAGGCTGGGGGAACACCATGAGTGCCACATCCATGCCGCAGGCGCGTCCGGGCGGGCTCGGCGAATATGATCTGAACGGCCGCATTGCGGTCATCACTGGTGGCAGCAGCGGCATTGGTGCCGCGACGGCGCACCGGCTTGCCGCCAGGGGCGCCACGATCTGGGTCGGCTACAACAACGGTGCCGACCGGGCCGCCGCGATCGTTGCCGAACTGCCTGGGAGCGGGCACCAGACCCTGCATCTGCCGATGGCCGACAGCGCGGCGCTGGATCGCGCGGCTGAAAAGGTTCGTGCAGCGCACGGCCATGCCGACGTGCTGGTGAACTCCGCCGGCGTCACGCGGGCGGTGCCGCATGGCGACCTCGACGCGCTCAACGACGCGCTATTCGACCAGGTTATGACGACCAACGTGCGCGGCCCGTTCGCGACCATCCGGGCGTTTCGCGCGCTGCTGAAGGCCAGCGGCGATGCCGTGGTGATCAACATCTCCTCGCTGGCGGGGGTCAGCGGCCAGGGCAGCTCGGTGGTCTATGGCGCGTCCAAGGCGGCGCTGGATGTCATGGGCATGTCGCTGGCCCGGGTGCTCGGCCCGGAAATCCGCGTCATCGGGATATCGCCGGCGGCGGTCGCCACCGACTTCGTGCCTGGGCGCGGACGTGACGTGGTGGAGCGGGCCGGCGCCACGGCGCCGCTGCGGATAGTGACCGAGGCCGACGACATCGCGCTGGCGATCATCGGTGCCATCGTTTTCCTGCGCCAGACCACCGGCACGACCATTCTGGTCGATGCCGGCAAGCACCTCTGATTTCCCCTGAAGGAACATCGTCCATGCTGACCACGCCATCCTTGCCGACCGCCCGCCCTGAGGCAGTCGGACTTTCTGCCGAACGGCTTGGACGGCTGTCGGAAAAGCTCGCCGAGCGAGTGGCCGCGGGACATATTCCCGGCGCCAGCGCGATCATTGTGCGCCACGACCGGGTGGCGTACCGGGAGGTGTTCGGCGTCCGCGATCCGGTGGCGGGGGACGCGATGCAGGCTGACAGCCTGTTCCGCATCTACTCGATGACCAAGGCGATCGTTTCGGTGGCGCTGATGATGCTCTGGGAGGAGGGTCGTTTCCTCCTCAACGAACCGGTTTCGAAGTATATTCCCGCGTTTGCCGACCAGAAGGTTTTGGTCGAGCGGGATGGGAAGACCGAACTGGTTCCCGTAGACCGGCCGGCGACGGTGCAGGACCTGCTGCGCCACACTTCGGGCTTGACCTATGAGTTCCGCGGTACCGGGCCGGTGCAGAAGGCGTATATGGACGCCAAGATCTATCGCCGCAGCCAGAGCAACGCGGACCAGGTCGAGATGCTGGGCAAGCTGCCGCTGCTTCACCAGCCCGGCACGGTCTGGGAGTACAGCCGCTCCACCGACGTGGTTGGCCGGCTGGTCGAGATTATTTCCGGCCAGAGCCTCAGCGAGTTCCTGGACAGCCGCATTTTGAAGCCGCTGGGCATGAACGAGAGCGGGTTTTTCGTGCCCACGGAGAAGCACGGCCGGCTGGCGCAGGCCTTCGCCAAGGACCCCGAGGGCAACACCGATGTGTCGCTGCTCGACGTGCGCGAAAAACCGCGGTTCGAGTCGGGCGGCGGCGGCATGGTGGCGAGCACGATGGACTACGCCAGGTTCCTGCAGATGATGCTGAACAGCGGCGAGCTTGAGGGTGTTCGGTTGCTAAGCCGCAAGACGGTCGAATTGATGACCTCCGACCATCTGGGTTCCGTCACCGGCGCGCCGGATCTGCTGACGCCGGGGTATGGCTTCGGGTTGGGCTTTTCGGTGCGCAAGGTGGCCGGCGAGGCGCCGATGCCAGGCTCGATCGGGCAGTATTATTGGGGTGGCGCCGCCGGAACGACTTTCTGGGTCGATCCGGCGGAAAGATTGTTTGCCGTGCTGATGATCCAGGCGCCGGCGCAGCGGGAGTTCTACCGGGTGATGTTCCGCGACATGGTGTACTCCGCCATTGCCGACTGACAGCTTGCGACGGTTGGCGCGAAGACTGGCATTCGGTGCCTGTTTCTGAGCACTTGTCGGAGCGGGGCCGCAAAGCCCAGCGGTCGCGCAAACAAACTCTGATGCTGGTTCCTTCATCGAAGCGGCCGTTCATCTGCCGAGCGTGTCATCTGCCGAACGTGTCATCTGCCGAACGTGTCACCGGCCGACCTGCCGCGGCTGGGATGCGGCGCGGTCAGCGTTCCCCGCGACTACACCACCCAGGCACCGGACGGTTCGCGCTGGCCGTCGTCGTCATACGAAGTGCCCCGCCGCTTCATATCAGCAGCGGTCTCGGCAGCCCGCTGACCGTCTATGCCGGCTATCAGGCGGCGCATCCGTATGCACCGGGCCGCGACCTCATTCTGATCGATCAGCGGGCTACCGGACGGTCGGAGCCCGATCTCTGCCCGGACCTCAGAGAGGCCATGGTGGATGCCCTTGCCGCCGTCACAGCCGGGTCGGAAGCGGAGACGAGGGCCAGGCGCCATTGCGTGTTCTTGGCCTGCCGGACGCAGGCGATGGCGATGGCGGCAGGGATAGATTTTTTCGATTTCGGAACGTCGGTCACGGTTGAAGACATCGACCAGGTGCGCCATGCGCTTGGCATCAGGCAATGGAACATCTTTGGCGTGTCGCATGGCACGACGGTCGCCATGACGCTGATGGCGCGCTACCCGATACCGTTCGGGCGGCCGTGCTGGACTCCGTCAACCCGCCCGATACGTTGCTGCCGCCGTGGTCGGAGAGCGTCGCCGATGCGCGTGAAGCCTTTTTCGAGGCGTGCGCTCACGACAAATCCTGTGGCGCTGCGTTTCCGAACCCAGAGAATTCCTGACGCGAGACCGCGCTGTAACTTCTCCAGGCGCCGCTATCCGTGCCGTTTCCGCCCGGCCTGCACCAGCCGGGCGATCGTGGGGCGCTTACGGCTGGCCTGCTCGAACTCGTCATTGGCCACCGTGTCTACCATGCCAATTTCTACCCGAGTCTGCTGCGTCTGATAGCGTCCGTGCACGACGGTAAGACTGCCTCGTTCGCGTCCAGCCTGGCGTCCCTGCTCGGTGCTGCGATGGACAAGAACACGGGGTCGAATTTCGCGGCGAACGCTGCCATCGATTGCCGCGACCGACCACGTTCCCACGACGCGTTGCCGGCCGGTGCGGGCGTGTTCGACAGACGGCCCCCTATGATGTCTGTGATGGGTGGTCGGAACTCGGGTCGCCGTCTGTAGTACCGGTGGGCACCAAGGTTCCGACTTTAATCCTGGCGGGGCAGTTCGACCCGATCTTTCTCACCGGCTATGAAAAACCGGCTCCCGCCGCTCTCCCATCGCCCGCGTGCCCTCGCGGAAATCCTCGGTCTTGCGCAGCCAGTCCTGCTCGGTCAGCTCCCGCTCGGTGGCGGCCTCGAACGCGTCGAGCAGGCCGCGGCGGACGGTTTCGCGGGTTGAGATCAAAGCGAGCGGGCTGGAGATCGCGATGTCCTCGGCCATGGCGATGGCGGCGGCGCGGAGTTCGGACAGCGGCACCAGCTTTTCGGCGAGGCCGAGTTTTACCGCTTCGTCACCGGGCACGCGGCGGCCGGTGTAGAACAGCAGCGCCGACTGCTGCTGGCCGACCAGGCGCGGCAGGGTGCAGGTCAGGCCGAAGCCGGGATGGAAAGCCATGCGGGTGAAGTTGGCGCTGAACCGGGCTTCCTCGCACGTCACGCGGAAGTCGGCGGTGAGGGCCACGCCGAGGCCGCCGCCGATCGCGGCACCCTGGATCGCGGCGACGACCGGTTTGGCGGTGCGCATCATGCGGCTGGCGTGTTTGTAGAGGTGCTTGCCGCCGTCGGCGCCCTCGATCGTCTGGGTCAGGCTGCGGTTGGCGAAGTCGGCACCGGAGCAGAAGTGCTTGCCCTCGGCGCAGAGCACGACGGCGCGGACGGCTTCGTCCTTGTCGGCGGCCTCGTAGGCGTCGGCAATCGAGTTGATCAGCGCGGTGTCGAAGAAGTTGTTGGGCGGCCGGCGGATTTCAACGATCGCGACACGGCCCCGGTGGGTGGACTGGACGTCGCCGTAGGTGATGGAAGCCATTCGCGTTTCCCTATTTTCCCGTGTCAGGTAAGGCTAGTGAAAGGATGGCCGGTCAACAACCGGGCGGGCCGCTATACCTTCAGGTTGAGCAGCCGGGCCGCGTTGCCGCCCAGGATCGCTGTCTTTTGAGCGTCGGTGAGGGTCGCGGTTGCGAGGATGTGGTCCGCCGGGTGTTCCTGCCACAAATAGGGATAGTCGGTTCCCATCATGATCTGGCTGGCGCCGACCTGGGCGGCCAGGTGGCGCAGGGCTTCCGGAGTGAATACCAGGCTGTCGAAATAGAGCTGGTTGAGGTATTCGGTTGGTTTCTTCTTCAGCTTGATGTCAGGGTCGCAAAGCGGGCCGCCGACGAAGCAGGCGTGGTCGGACCGGCCGGCGTAGGATGGCAGGTAGCCGCCGCCATGGGCCGCGAGGATTTTTAAGCCAGGAAAGCGGTCGAGCGTGCCCTGGAAGATGAGATGCTGCAGGGCGATGGTGGTCTCCAGCGGGTTACCGATCAGGTTGGGTAGCCAACCGTTGCCTTTCAGCCGGGGGGCGAGTTCGGGTACGCCCTGCGGATGGATGAACAGCACGGCGCCCAATTCCTCCGCCTTCGCCCAGACCGGGTGGAATTTCGGGTCGGACAGTTCGGTGCCGGCGACGACGGCGCCGATCGCGGCGCCGCGCAGGCCCTGCTGCTTCATGGCCATCGTCAGCTCCCGCACGGCGAGGTCGGGGTCCTGCAGGGTCAGCGAGGCGAAAGCGGCAAAGCGGTCCTTGTGG
>JAYTTA010000377.1:0-5075 GCA_043745345.1 Acetobacteraceae bacterium
GAACAGCGCGCGCCCCAAAGCCGGCGGCAGGCGCGCCGGCGCGCGCGAAAGCCGGTAGCAGCCGACGCCGAGCAGCCACACCGGGAACAGGGCGGCGACGCGTGGGCCGATGAAGGCCAGCGCGGCGATTACCGCGACCAGCGACCAGCCGCGCGGCAGGAACGCCAGCGTGGCGAAGGCGATGTAGTACCAGACCTCAAAGCCCATCGACCAGTACGGCACGTTCGATCCGGGATAGAGGTCGGTTCCCCATTGCTGGTTCAGGAACAGCAGGTTGCGCGGCAGCTGCAGCCATAGCGGGGCCCTGTTGACCCATCCCTCGGCATATAGATCCGGCCGCAGCCAGCCGCCGGCCGCATCGAGGGCGAAGGTCAGCAGCACGGCCGGCAATGCCACCGAATAGATCCGCGCCAGCCGGTCAGCCGCATAGCGCCGCGGCGTGCTGCCCGGCTGGTCGGTCACGTAGCCGATGACGTAGCCCGACAACACGAAGAAGATGATCACCGCCTGCGTGCCATAGGGCCGGATCTGCCACATCAGGCCGCCGGAGAAATGGGCCCAGGACAGATGCTGCAGAAGCACGACGAACGCTGCCAGAAACCGCAGCAGGTCCAAATAGAGCGAGACGCCGCGCTTCATCCGAGGGGCTAGCCGCCTGCTACTCCCTGAGTATTGACGTAGAGCGCATACAGGCCGTGGCTGGCAGCCATGAACAGGCGGTTGCGCTGCCGGCCGCCGAAGCACAGGTTGGCGGCGCGCTCGGGCAGCCTTATCTGGCCGATCGGCTCGCCATGCAGATTGAAGATGCGCACGCCGTCGAGCGCCGGGTCGCCCATGCCCCAGCCGCACCAGAGATTGCCGTCGATATCGACGCGGAAGCCATCCGGCGTACCGGGTCCGGCGTCGATAAACACCCGGTTGTTGGCGAGTCTTTTACCGTCGACCACGTCGAACACCCGCAGCTTGCGCGGTTCGCCGCGTGATTCGACGACATAAAGTTTCGTCTCGTCCGGCGAAAAGGCCAGGCCATTCGGCCCCAGCACGTCGTCGGCGACGATGCTGGCGTGGCCGGTCTGGCCGTCAATGCGCCACACCGCCTGTGGCAACTCCGGCTCGGCCTTGAAGCCCTCGTAGTAGCCGAGGATGCCGAACGGCGGATCGGTGAACCAGATCGAGCCGTCCGACCTGACCACGATGTCGTTCGGGGAGTTCAGCCGCTTGCCGTCATGCCGGTCCATCAGAACGGTGATGCTGCCGTCGTACTCGGTGCGGGTGACGCGCCGGGTGCCGTGCTCGCAGGTCACCAATCTTCCCTGGCGGTCGCGCGTGTTGCCGTTGGCGAAGTCCGACGGTTTTCGAAATACGCTGACCGCGCCGGTTTCCTCGTCCCAGCGCAGGATGCGGTTGTTGGGGATGTCGCTCCAGAGCAGGCAACGCCCGTCGCCGAACCAGACCGGACCCTCGGACCACCGGCAGCCGGTGTGCAGTTGCTCAACCGAGGCCAGGGCCAGGCGGTAGGGGGCGAAGCTGGGGTGCAGCACTTCGACCGATGGGTCGGGGTAGCGGGGGTTTGGTTGCCACATGGGGTTTTTCCTTGTTGGGGGGATGCAAGGATGGGGCTCTGCCCCAAACCCCGCCGGGGTAGCGCCCCGGGGCGCCTAACTTAGGAAGCGGGTTCAAAGGGGCGACCGCCCCTTTGCGGGCCTAGGCAGAGCCCAGCCCTGGCTTGCTGAAGAATGGTTTCCAACGGCTGCGCGATCGAAAGCACGATCGGGTTTTCCTCGGCGGCGGGCGGCTCCAGGGCGCAGAACTGACTGTCCAGCAGAGCCGCCGGCATGAAGTGGTTGCGGCGGGTAGCGAGCCTGGCCTCGATCGTTGTTCGGTCGCCTTGCAGGTACATCAATCGAACGTCCGGCCGGTCGCCGATCAGGATGTTCCGGTAGCTGCGCTTCAGGGCGGAGCAGCTCACGACACCGGAAATTCCGGCCTGGCGCCAGGCGTCGATCACCGCGGCGATGGCGTGAAGCCAGGGCCACCGGTCGGCGTCGTCCAGCGCGTGGCCCTGGCGCATCTTCTCGATATTGGCGGCCGGATGCAGCGCGTCGCCCTCCTGGTATTGCCAGCCGAGCCGCCGCGCCAGTTCCTGTCCGATGGTCGTCTTGCCGGAACCCGACACGCCCATCAGGACGACGACGGTCAAGTCAGACCGGAGAAAGCGAGAACCGCGCCGTCTCGTGCTCGGGCGCGTAGATGCGGTTGCTGATTTCCGGGTGGCGGTTGACAAGTGGCCGCGCGAACATCGGGTGGCGCATCGAGCGGACTTCGTGCTCGATGCGGAACAGCGGCGTGTTGGTGACTGGGTCGACGATGTCGAGAAACCGGTACTGATGCTGATCGCTCTCCTCGGAGATCAGGCCGCGCTCCCGCAGCCGCCGGTGGGGGCCGGAGAAATCAACCAGCGAGACCTGGATGTGATGGCCGTCGAACTCGGGTTGCGGCGCGTCGGTCTCGCGGAAATATAGCCTGTTGCCGTCGCCGACGATGGCCCAGGCATGGGCGCCGCGCTCGTCGGTGCCGAGGCCGGCGATGCCCTCCAATATCTCCTGGTAGAACCGCACGATGCCGGGCAGCGTGCCGGGCGGCACGTCGAACTCGACATAGGGCATGCCGAGCGCGAACGGGCCAAACTTCGCCCGGTCCGGCTCGTGCACGCGGATGCGGTTGCCCCACGGGCAGACGACCTCGACCGCATCGTTGGTTTCAGTGAAGCCAAACCGACTATCGGCCAGCATCGGCGCGACGCGGGCGAGCCGTGCCAGCAGCGCTTGCCGGTTCGGCTGCACCAGGCCGGTGGTGCCACGCACCACCTGGGCCGCCGTGCCGCGGGACGGCAGGTGGAACTGGGCGCGCCCAACATTGGCCCACATGTTGTCGACGCCGGTCATCAGGTAGGGATCGCGCGCCAGGCCAAGCCCGGAAACGTAGAAGATCGTGGCGATGCGCTGGTCCGGCACGGTGACGTTGACGTGGCCAAGCTCGACCACGTTGCCGAGGTCCTCCGTGGTGCGATCGAAAACGGCGGCGTTATCCATGGCAAGGCCTCCTGGTGCGGATTGTTTTACCGGAGACTAGGACACGGCGACCGCCGCGGTCCACCGTTGGGCCTAGCTCGCCTCGATCGCCGTTGCCGCGGCGTCCAGGATGGTGGCGATCGCCGCGACCTGGGCGTCGATGAGCTTGCCGCGACCCAGCTTCAGGCGGAGCGCGGTGCGCAGGTTGACCGCGGCGCGGATGACCTGCGGCGGCGGGCCGTCACCGTAGGCCGCGAGGATCTCGGCCATGCGGGCGAAGATCGACTGCACCGCCGGGCGGTTCTGCTCCAGCGCCGCGCGGCCCTCGTCGGTAATCGAGTAGAGCTTCTTGGTTCCGGGTCCTTCGGCGACGGTGACCTGACCGAGTTCTCCGAGCAAGGTGAGCGTCGGGTAGACCACGCCGGGGCTTGGGCTGTAGGCGCCGGCGACACGGTCCTCGATCGCCTTGATGATTTCGTAGCCGTGGCTCGGCTTGTCGGCGATCAGCTGCAGGATGACGAAGCGGAGGTCGCCCTGCTCGAACAGCCGGCCACGTCCGCCGAAGCGCCCGCCACGGCCGCCCTCACCCCGGTTTCCCTCGTTTCGGCTCGCTTCGCCGCGGCCTGGGCCACGCGGGCCGAAAGTTCGGGAATTACACTGGTCGTGGTCGCGATGGGAGTGATGTCTAAACATGTTTTCTCTCGTGGGATTGTGGTTTGAGGTCAGAGATATATCTGACTTCGAAAAGATAGATATATCTTAGTTGGATCGATTGCAAGACCTATTTTGATATATCTAAAATTATCCAGACGGAGGAGTCCTGGCCTGTTTGTCGTGGTGGTGAAGACTTGAAGAGAAGGTCTGAAGGTTCGGTTGGCCGTGCAACGCACCGTGGAAGCTGACCTGATCCGGAGTCCGACCGCAGTGGAACCAAGGGTGGAACCAAGGCTCGACTCAGCCGGCCGAGCTGCCCTGGGTTGGTGAGCGCATTCCGATGTTCTCAGCAAATCGCAACAGATAGCCGTCGGGGTCTTGGACGAGAAACTGTCGCTGGCCACCCTCACGGTCTCCAGTCCGGTACCACGCCTCGTGTGGCTGCCTAAACAGCGGCCACTTCGCGTCATTCAGAGCATCGAGAATGGGTGTGAGACGCTCAATATTCATTTGGAAATTTATTCCACGTCCGAAGGGTGGCGAAAGATCGCCCACCTCCCAATTGCCGTTCCGCTCACACAGCATGACCTGAAGTGGTCCCCGAACGAGATAGGCAAACCGGGTGGCGGGTCTGTCATAGGCAACCTCGAAACCAAGCAGGCCGCACCAGAATCGAAGACTCGATTGCAGGTCGGAGACGTCAAGTTCGGGAACAAGCGCGTTAAAACCATTTTCTGGCACCCGGCCGGTGCCGGCAGAGGCCGCACACAAGACAGAGGCCAGGATCGGCGGCCCGGATATTTTCGATGCGTCGAATGACCGCGGCATTGTCTTCTATCCTCCTGGCACAGGGGGACCGCCTATAACTCGTAGGTAGGCCAGTTTGCCATCGATTTTAGCAATCAAAGCTGCGACCAAATTCAGAAAACATTATTGATGCCGCCAGGAGACCTAGGCCTGGTGTAAGACCAGAGAAAGTCATTAGCCTGCAACAGCCGGCACACCAATCTACCCGCCAACAACCCGATCCCTCCAGATTACTGGAAGACGGCTAAATCGAGCTCTCGGTTTTGCGGCTATCAGGCTTCTGCCTACCGGCTCCGGAGGATGGGTCGCGAAGGGCGACCTGTCCTAGGTTTGTCTTGCCTAGTTATGGACGATGGTTGTAAAACTAACCGAATGGAACATTCAAACGGTCTGTCTGACGATCCGACACCCGACGATCCAATACCCGACTGGGCGAGCCTGCTGGCGCCGCAGGTGTTCGGCGCGGTGATCCTGGTGCTGCGGGCGGGGCTGCCGCCGCCGGTGGTGGATACGCCGGGCGAGTGGTTGGCGCGCGATCAGGTG
>JAYTTA010000378.1:0-5075 GCA_043745345.1 Acetobacteraceae bacterium
TTTGTCCGCTTAAAACTGAAGAATTCCTCTAATTTTCAACTAATTGAAGATTGTGCTTCCCAGATTAATACCCGTTAAGGTAGTGTTTGGAGGAGAAACGCAACTTAACCGAATCGTCGTCTTCTACTCATCCTGAGCGACCATTGCAGCCAGAACGGGTGCGATCATGTTCCAGCCTGGCGGAAACAGCTTCCTCGGCAAAGGCATCGGGTCAACCGGCCCATCCGCGGCCGTGACCATGCTGGCCCTGATTGCCGCCATCGCCGCGATCGAGGTGACCGGGCTTTCGGCGATCACCCTGCTCGCCTGCCGGATGTCGGTGGCACCCGCTGACCGATCGCTGGAAGGGGGCATTGTCCTGCTTACCGCGGCGATGGCGGTGATGACGATCGCGGCCGCGGGCGGTTATTCGCCAAAGCTGATCCAGCGCCGTTCGCAGTTCCTGCGCGCCGGGATCGTCGGCACCGTCGTCGCCTTCGCCGCCATGTCGGCGGCACTGCTGGTGTTGAGGACCCAGACGGTGCCTCCAATCGCCCTGGCCGCGGGGGGCATCGCCGCGCTGTGCATCGTGGCCGGGACCCGGACCGGCGTCGCACGCATCTTGGCCGGACCGCGGGCGCGCCGCTACGCCCACCGCACGGTGCTTGTCGGCAACGGCGCGGTCGCCGCCGGCCTGTTGCGCCCGGGCGGCATTGCCGACGACATCGCCCCGATCTGGCTCGGCTACATCGACGACCAGGAACCAGAGGTCGCGACCGCGGGATTGCCCTATCTAGGCGGCCTCACCCGGCTGCTTGAACTCATTCGCCACGGCGAAGTCGACCAGGTCATCATCGCACTGGCCTGGTCGGCACGGTCGCCGGTGCTGGAGCTGATCGGCCGTCTGGCCGAGTACCCGGTCCGGGTCCGGCTGGCACCCGACCTTGACCGCTGGCCGCGCCACGGCGTGCCGGCGCTGATCGACCTCGCCGAGCCGCCGCTGTCGGGCTGGACCAGCCTGGTCAAGCGCATCGAGGACATCTTCCTGGCCATCCTGGCGCTGGTAGTGTTCGCGGTGCCGATGATCGTCATCGCGCTCACCATCCGCATCGACAGCCCCGGCCCGGCCCTGTTCCGCCAACGCCGCACCGGCTTCAACGGCCGCATCTTCGAGATGCTGAAGTTCCGCACCATGCACCACCGCTTCGCCGATCCCGACGGCAGCCGCCAGGCGGTGCACAACGATCCCCGCATCACCCGCGTCGGCGGCTTCCTACGCCGGACCTCGCTGGATGAGCTGCCGCAGATCTTCAACGCGCTGGCCGGCGACATGTCGATCGTGGGACCACGGCCGCACGCCCCCGGCACCCGCGCCGCCGGCCGGCCGTTCGACGAGGTTGTTGCTGACTATGCCGCGCGCCACCGGGTGCGCCCGGGGCTGACCGGCCTAGCCCAGGTGCGCGGCCTGCGCGGGCCGACCGACACAGAGGAAAGGTTGGCCCGCCGCGTCGACAGCGACCTCGAATACATCGCGCGATGGTCGGTCTGGCTCGATCTGAAGGTCCTGCTGCGCACCGCGATCTGCGTCGCGCGGATGACGAACGCCTATTGACCGATCCTGTGGCCTACGACGCTGACATCATCCTGCTAGCGCTCGACCGCATCGAGGAGACCGAGCAGGCGATCGCATCGATCCACCGCCAAATCGGCTGCCGGTGGCACCTGACCATCATTGATCAGGGTTCGATGCCCGCCAATTTCTCACGGCTCACCGCGATCGTGCGGGATCGCACCGACACCAGTCTTTTGGCGCCCGGGGAAAATCTCGGCGTCGCCGGCGGCCGCAACCTGGCCAGCTCGATCGGCCATGGCAGGGTTATTGTCGCACTCGACAACGATGCCGAGTTCGGCGACGCAACTACCGTCGCGCGCGCGGTTGCGGCAATTGACGCCGCGGCCAACATCGCCGCCGTCGCCTTCCGCATCCTGATCCACGCGACCGGCGGGGACGACCTCACCTCCTGGGGTTTTCCAATGTCGCTGCTGCCGCGCGCCGCCGGCCGATTTGACGTGTCCACCTTCGTCGGCGCAGGCCACGCCATCCGCCGCGCCGCGTGGGAGGATGCCGGCGGCTACGACGAAAAACTGTTTTTCTGCTGGGAGGAGTTTGATTTTTCGCTCCGTGCCATCGCCCGCGGCTGGCGCATCGCCTATTGCGGCGACATCGCCGTGCGCCACAAGGTCAGCGCCGAGGGCCGCGTCACCTGGTCCGGCGACCGCTGGTTCTATTTCGTTCGCAACCGTCTCCACATCGGCCGCAAATGGTCGGTGCCGTGGGTGGTGCTGACACCGCGGATCGCCGCCTATCTGTTCAAGGGCGCCCGCCACCGGCTGCTGGGTTCGACCATCCGCGCCGTGGGCGCGGCATTCTGGATGTCGCGACCGGAGGCGATGCGGGCCCTTCCCGGCGACGCGAAGGACTACCTCCGGCGCAACGACACCGCCCATCGCGGCCATGCCGGCATCCGGTTTCGCACCGAAATCCTGGCCCGGCTGCCCGGCAAAAACGTCTCGCGTAGCAGCATCGGCAGCACCACAGGGCTGTCGAGCAGATAGCGCCGCGCCAGGCGCCTCGGATCGCCCGCCAGCCGATGCAGCCATTCCAGCCCCGCCGCCCGCATCCATCCCGGCGCGCGTCTGCAAGAACCAGCCAGGAATTCCAGGCTGGCCCCAATGCAAAGCCCTGTCCCGGTGGCCTGCCCGGTGGCCGCGATCGCCGCCGCCAGCATTTCCTGACGCGGCGAGCCGACGGCCAGGAAGACGAACCGGGCCGGATGGTCGAGCACGAACGCCACCGCCGCGCCCAGCGCCGCCGCATCGTGCTCGAAACCCATCGGCGGATTGTAGTGAAACGGCTCGGCGATGGCGCAGCGCGCGACCAGCGCCGGCAGGTATCTCGGTTGTAGGCCGACGACGGTGATCCGCTCGCCGGGATCGAGATGGTGGCTCACGATCCGCGCGGTGAGGTCGCTACCGGCGACTACTGCCGGTGCCCTGAGGCGCAACAGCCGGCATAACAGGCCAACAACGCGCGAATCCAGAAGCTGCAGCGCGGCGCCCTCATATAAAACCCGCAGCTCGGGCTGGCGGTGCAGCCGGACCAGATGATCAGCATTCAGCGTCACCACATAGCCGAACGCCGCCGAGGCGGGCCGAAGCGCCAGCCGCCGCGCCACCGCGTCGAGCGCCACGTCGGAAAAATCGAGCCCGAGCAGACGAGTTATTGTCACACTGCCGGGCTCCAGCCGCGCCGGGCCGGATGCAGAAACCACGCAATCGGCAGGAACACCGTCGCCGCAATCAGGATCCGGCCAACAATTTGCAGCGGTGCCAGCCCGTTGCCGGCAAACACAAACCCTGCCACCACCGCGATGCCGGTCGCGGCCAGTGCCGGCAGGCCAGCCCGCATCGGCCGCCACCAACCGACCGCCAGCCGGCGCGCGTTCATCGCCAGGTTGTATGGGTTGGTCAGAAGCTGCGCGCCTGTCCAGACCAGCACCGCCGCCATCGGCGTCGCCGGGCGAAACACCGCCAGCCCGGCGAGCGCCACACCCAGCCCGGCGATGTTTGTATACAGCGCAAACTTCGGCTGGCCGCTGGCAACCAGGGCGATCCCGCCCGGGAAGCCGATCAGGATAAAGACCATCAGGCCGATCAGCGGCAGCGCCGCCTGGGCGGACGGCGCCCAGACCGCGGGCAGCAGAGCGTCGACCATCGGTACCATCGCCAGCAGCATCCCGCCGCAGACCGGGAAACACAGCCAGCTGAACCGGCCAAGCTGACGGTCGACACAGCCGAGCAGCGCCGCCGGATCATGCTGGCACCGCGCCATGCCTGGCAGCATCAGCCGCCACAGCGCCGTCATCATCAGCTCGCGCGCGCTGTCGACCAGCCGGAACGCGAGGTGCACTTGGCCCAACGCCGTGGGTCCCGCGATGACGCCAATGCCGAGCGCGAACAGCCGGTAGCGGGCCTGCATTAGCAAAGTACTGGCGGTCAGCGGCAGGCCGATCCGCAGCAACCCGGCGATGTCGCGCCACCGGCAGATCAGCCGCGGGCGAAAACTTCGGCCGACCAGCAAGGTAGCGGCACCCGCGGCTGACACCACCGCCTGCTGCGCCACAAGCGCCCAGGCGCCGGCGCCGTTCAGCGCCAGCCCGATGCCGCAGGCCGTGCCAAGCCCCTGCCCGACGATGGCGCGCAAGGCCAGCGTGCGATAGGCGCGTTCACGCGTCAGCAGCCCCTGCACCGTGCCCGCAGCACCCACCAGCGGCAGCGCGGCGGCGAGCAGCACAGACATCAGTCCCAGCCGCGCATCGGCGAACGCGGCAACCAGCCACAATCCGGCGCCTGCCTGCACGAAACCCGCCGCCAGGCCGACGCCGGCCCCGGCCCAGAACGCGCCGGAGACGGCATCCGGCGCCAGTTGGTCTCGCTGCACGATGGCGTCGGCGAACAGCGCGTTGACCGCGACCCATAGCAGAATATGCGGCGCCACCGCCGCCGCGCCGATACCGAGCTCGCCCGGCCCAATGATGCGGGCGACGACAAACACCGAAACGAGGGAAAACCCGCCGGAGACGATCGCCTCCAGCCCGGACCAGAGCACCGCGCCGTTCAGACGCGTCAGCCCCCCGCCCATCAGCAACGGCCCGGCACAAGGCTGTCCAACCGGCTCGGCGCACTGGCCACAGTCGTCAACCAACGGCTGCCGGCGGCGCGCGCACCTACCCACCCGGGCCACATCGGCGGCAAGGCGACCAGGAAAACAAAGGCCGGCAGCCAGACGATGCGGCTCTGGTAGCGCCGGTGCGGGCCGGACAGGCCGCCGGTGATGGCGGCGTTGGCCAACACCGCGATCAGCGCCGCGGCGGCGAAGCCCGTCGCCAGGTCACGCCGGCGCCTTGCCAGCAGCAGAAGGCATCCGAAGATCCCGCCAGTCGCAACCCCGACATGCAACCGGCCGAGCCACTCCGGCACCGCCATAGCGCCGGCGGTCTGGCGCGACGCCGCATAGGCATCCTGTTCGGCAGCCG